>NZ_CP108801.1:0-139082 GCF_045207435.1 Streptomyces sp. NBC_00876 | reverse complement strand
CATTGAACGGGGCGGCCGCTGACGGCATCATCGCTGCGCGATGGGTAAGCGGGGGCCCCCGCTTCGCGGGGGCTGGTGCGGTTCGCTTCGCTCTCCGTGCCCGTGCTTCGCACGGGCTGGCGCCTCCGCTTCGCTCCAGGCACCGGTGGATGGGTCCCCGCTTCGCGGGGACCTTGGTGTTGCTGTGTCAGGGGGGTTTTGGCGCCCCGCCTTTGGCGGGGCGCCAAAAGGGGATTCCGCTTCGCTCCATCCCCAGGGCCCCTTCCGGCTTCGCCTGCAGGGACCAAAAACCCGCTTCGCGGGTTGGCTGGCTACGGGGAGGGTGGGGGTGGTTGGTTCGGCTGCTGCATCATATTGATGCAGCATGTAGCGATGGTAGATGTGGGGCGTGCCCGGGATGGCCCACATCGCTACACCTCATCTTGCTGTCCGACCCAGCTCACCTCGTCACCGCGACCATCGAGCGCCATCAATCGCGTGACCGCCGCCTCCCGCCCCACACCAGCCGGCAGCACCCAATCGATGAAGCCACCGGCATCACTGTCTGCCATCAGCCCCTCCCGCAGACGCCCATCCCCGCCCCGGAAACGCTGCCCACGGCCACACACCTCACTCCACCACGCAACACCACATCCCACCAACGAGTGACAACCCAGCAATCCACACAATCAAAGCCCGCACGACCAGCCCCCACACACACGACAGCCATCCTTCAGCGGGAAACGACACCGGCCATCAGCAGAAAAACGACACGACACAACCCACCCACCCACCAGGCAAAAACCACCCTGAAAACCCTGTCACCAACCACTGCAACCCACACGACGCGCATAGCCATTCGCCGGCCTCACGCGCCTCGGTGCCGGTACATCAAGCCTTGCCCGGAGGCGATCACCGAGCTGACCTGCCTTGCTCACGCCAGGCAACGCCCGACGCTGGCTGCATCATGGTCGGGGTGTTGCCGTGGTGTCGTTGTACGACCAGCGCAGGAACCTGAACCGGACCGCCTACGTCCTCGACGAGCGGATGGGCAGGCTCGGTCTGCATCTGGTCTCCACGCGCGGCGCTTTCGCGGAACTCTTACAGACCTTCAATTGTGAGGGGCGGCGAGTGACTCCTGCGGCGACGTGACGATGGTGCAGATGTCGTCCTTGGTGCAGGCGGCCGGATCGGTGGCGGCGGCCCGGCGAGCGAGAGCGGTGAGCGCGTCGCGGGTCTTGGCCAGTTCGGCCAGGCGGCACTCGATGTCCTTCAAGCGCTCGTCGATCAACGCAGTGACGTGTCCGCAAGGCGCCTGGCCCCTGTCGCGGAGCGTGAGGACGGAGCGGATCTCGGCGAGGGTCAGGCCGGCGCCCTGGGCGTCGCGGATGAAGGCAAGTCGGACCGCGGCCCGGGCAGGATAGTCGCGGTAGCCGCCTGGAGTGCGCGGCGGCGCGGGCATCAGACCGGACTGCTCGTAGAAGCGGATGGTCTTGGTGCTCAGCCCGCTGATGGATGCGAGGTCTCCGATGCGCATACCTCCAGGCTACGCCTTGACCTTCCATCGCACTGGAAGGTCTACGGTCATGATGTACGGCTGAAGACTTGAGAGGAGACGGCGATGCGGATCACGGTGCTGACAGTTCCGGGGTGCCCCAACGCGGTGCCGGCGGTCGAGCGTGTCACCGTCGCGCTAGCGGGACGGGCGGCTGAAGTGGTCCTGGTCGAGGTGCACGACCAGGAGCAGGCAGTCGCACTCGGGATGAACGGCTCGCCGACGATCCTGCTGGACGGCATCGACCCGTTCGCCGCGGCCGGGGTGGTGCCGTCGGTGTCGTGCCGCCTGTTTCGGGATGCTGTCGGCACAGCCGCCGGGGCACCGAGCGAGGCAGCCCTGCGTGCGGCGATCGACGGTGTGGGTGTGCGCGACCTCTGAACTTCCTCACCAGCAACGCCACCGCCCGCGCCTGGATGGACGCACATCCCGAGGTTCCCGGCCGCGTCGTCGGCCAGCCCGTGCCGAGGAGATCGCCGCCGAGACCTTCGGCCCCTTGCTTGCTCCCTGACTTTCGCCCGCGGGCCCGGCGCGGAACTCCTCCTCTGCGCCGTCCTCGTCCCGCCTACTGGGCCTGGCGTCCAAGGGCTCGGCAGAGCGTGGATGTTGTACGCGTACAACATCCCGCCGCCACCTCCCCCAGCCCGTCAACGTTGTACGCGTACAACATCCCGCCGCCACCTCCCCCAGCCCGTCAACGTTGTACGCGTACAACATCCGAGAAGTCCTTCGGGAGGCCAAGGCTGGGCCGGTGCTTTCGTTCTGACCTGTCTCAGTGAAGATTCACGGGTCTCATCGGAGACAGGCTCCGAACGCCTGGGGAGGTTCTATGGAGCGAGATGTTCAGCTGGTGAGCACCAACAAGGACGGTGTCCTGCCACACGTGCTCTTCTGGGATGTCGTTCAGACCGTGTCGACGAAGCCAGCCCGCACGCAAATGTTGTACGCGTACAACATTTGCGTGCGCCCGGAGGCCTTCCGGATGTTGTACGCGTACAACATTGGGCCTCACTTCACAGCGGGGGAGCTACTCGCTGTCCGCCCGTTCCAGCAGCAGGTTGGCCAGCTCTGTCAGCTCGTCTGCGGACATGTGGTCGGCCAGGGCATCGGCCACCTGCTGCACGTGGCCGAACTCGATCACTGCCCGAGCTGTTGGCGCGGCGGGGTGCCGTTCCTTGTTCTGTACCGGAACCACGGTTGCGGGTCGGTCGATCGGCACACCGGTTCGTGTGGGGGAGTGCTTGGGATCGGGGACTGCGCGGTGGGGTGGTGTTGCGTGAGTGTCGTCGGCCGGCTTCAGCGCGGTCGGAGACTCAGTCGTCGTCTCTGTGGCGTCCAGGTCTGCCGGGGCGGGGGAGGGGGAGGGGCTGTCGTGCTGCTCCGGTTCTGCTGCGGGCTGGGTGCGACTCTTCGCCTCTGCGAGGAGGGCGCGCTCTGCCTCGCGTTCAGAGGACCGGGCCGTCTTCTCGTCCTTCAGCGCCTGCAGCAGATCTGCGGCGGACATGAGGCCCTGGTGGTCCTTCAGGTGGCGGACGAGGAGGCGCCCGTCGCGTTCCGGGAGGTCGCCGGAGCTGAGCATCTGCTGGATCTCTTCGGGCAGCTCGAGCAGCGACAGCTGGTGCGTGACCCAGGAACGGTCCTTGCCCAGGTTCTCCGCAGCCCGGGATCGGGCTCCGCGTGCCGATTCCTCGGCGCAGACCTCGACGAGTTCGTTGATGCCTCGCGCCCGTTCGATGATGTCGAAGTCCGCGCGGTCCAGGTTCTCCTTGAGCAGGTGGTTTATGAACGTCTCTCGCGAGGCCGCCAGTTCATCCCGGACAACGAAGTCCAGCGCGTCCAAGCCGACGTGGGAGGCGCTGCGGTAGCGGCGCTCGCCGTTGACGAGGATGTGGTCGGCGTCGCCGATCCGGTTCTCGTGATCCGGCCACAGATTCAGGTAGACGTCACGGGAGACGGCCACGCAGGCGGCGAGCTGGGCGGTTCGCAGTTCCTCACCGAAGCGGGTCAGTTCTTCCTTGGTGCCGAAGTTCCGCCGCGGGTTGAGGGGGGTGGGGGCGACCTCGTTCAGCCGCAGGCGGACGAGCTCGTATGCGGGCACGTCGCCTTGGGTGACGGCCTTGGCGCGACCGCGTGCGCTGCGGCCGCGGGGAACGTTTCCGAAGGAGGAGCCCGTTCCCAGTCGGTCGGCTGCCTTCATCGGTTCACCGCCAGTGCGATCGTGCGCAGGACCTCGGCCTGCTCGCAGTCGGGGGCCGATGTGAGCAGCGGCTGCTTCAGGCGGGCCGCCTCGCGCTGTTCCTTGCGTTCGGGGATCACGCCCAGCACCGGCGGGTCTCCGATGGCCTTCCAGCTTTCGAGGGAGGAGGTGGCGATGTAGCCCTTGCGGCTGTCGTACATGTTGACGATGAATCCGATTTTGCTGATGTCGACGTCGAGGTCGGCGGTCAGGTCTTCGATCTGGTCGAAGAGCATGTCGTAGGCGTCGGCGGAGGAGTCCTCGGCCAATACGGGAATCACGACGCCGGAGGCGTCGGGCTCCTCACTGTCGCGGGTTCGGCCGTAGTACAGGGCGGTGTCCATGGAGTAGCCCAGGCTGGGCGGGCAGTCGATGACGATGTAGTCGAACTCGCCCTCGAGCGGCTCCAGCGCCTTCTCCAGAGCGGTCTCCTTGATCCGTACGTGCCGGGTGGTTGCCAGCTTGGCGTCCAGCAGGAACGCGTCCTTGCATCCGGGGAGCAGGAACAGGCGGCCGCCGAAGCTTCCTTCCTCTATCGGGACGAGCAGGTCGCGCAGCTTTCCCCTGCCTTCCCCGAGCATGTGCTTGGCCAGGCTCGGGTTGTCGATGTCGAGCATCGGGTAGCCCAGTTGCTTCGTCAGATGGCACTGCGGGTCGAAGTCGATGAGCAGGACGCGCTGTCCGGCCTCGGCAAGCGCCTCGGCGACGCCCGCGGACGTCGCGGTCTTGCCCACGCCGCCCTTCTGGTTGCCGAAGATCAGGCGCCGGGCTCCGGTTGTGCGGGGGACACGGCGGGGGGAGGGGTTGCTGTCGAGCCATAGCCGGATCGACTGTGCCATGCCCTGGTTGAAGGCGATCCCGCGGCCCTTGCATACGTCCTTGAACTGGCCGTACAGCCCGGCGGGAAGGTAGGTCGCGAAGGAGGCGCCGCCGGACGTGTCGACCTGCGGCCGCGGGGAGTCTTCGATTCTCCAGGCGTGGACACCTTCGGTGACGGCGTCCTTGATGTCCACGCCCAACTCGGCTGCGCGGATCTTGAGTTCTTGCCGTAGGGAGGCCGGCAGCTTCGCAACTACCTTTTCCCGATCATCTGGGCTGTATGGGACGGTCATGCGGGTACCTTACTCACCCCATGGTCAATGGCAAGGCAACACCCCGGGCGGAGATTGAACCTTCGTCGAGTGCGGCCGTAGAGCGTGAGTGACCTGTCTCGCTGGAGTCGGGCCCGTCTCGGTCTGTCCGGGTCAGGTCAGGGTTGTTCAAGTCAGCGGCCAGCTGTTCGTACTCGCTGGTCCGTCGTGGCTCACCGACAATGTCTGATACGGGCGGCACTGCGTGCGGTGCTGTCGGTGGGCTGGACTGGGTCAGCCTGCCAGTCGGGCGAGGGCCAACGCGTGCGCGTGGTCGAGGGAGTCAGCAGCGGCGCAAGGGATGTCCGGCTGCACGCCGATGCCCTCCCAGTTCGTGCCGGAGACGGGGTTGATGGCGCGGCCGACGGGGACAGTGGCTTCCAGGTGTGGGTGCACGGTCCAGCCCTTGCACGGATGTGCGCCGCCGCGGGTGCGCTCGCCGACGACCAGGGCGCGGCCGAGCTGCTGCAGGTCGTACGCCAGCTCCTCAGCGGCAGAGAAGGTGCTGTCGCTGGACAGCACATACAACGGCTTGCTGCCACCGAAGCGCACGCCGGGAACGTGCGGCAGGCTCCAGGACTGCTCGCTCCGCTCGCCGCCGCGCCAGTACATGGTGTTGAGGTGGGTGCGCTCGTCGAGCAGGTAGCTGCAGACGAAGGCGACCGTGTCCGGGTCGCCGCCCCGGTTGGCGCGAAGGTCCACGATCAGCGCCTGGGCGCGGGAGGCCAGAGTGAGCGCGGCGCTCAGCGGCTCGGCGGCCCAGTCCAGCGGAAACAGCATCGGTGCCAGCTTCACTACAGCGACCCCTCCATCGAGCAACTCCACCAGGGGCGCACCGCCCAGAGAGGTATCGAAGTCCCGGCGCATCGAGTCCAGGGTGGCCGCCCCCTGCTTCGGGGAGACCGGGGCGGCGTGGTGCTTCAGTCTCAGGTGTCGGTCGCCGTTGACGGACTGCAGGTCCGCGGTGACCAGACGGGCGAGCTCCTCGGCGCCACCGACGTCGTAGGCCCCTTCGGCGAGGCGTCGTTGCAGCAGGCTGGCGAGTTGCTCGGCTATCTCGGGGAAGACGTAGTGCTCGGTCAGCAGCCGGGCTGTCTCGTCGATGACCGGGGCGGGCGGAAGATTCGTCAGAGTCGTCATGGCAGGGAGTAGAGCACTGGCCTTGCGAAAGCGTCAAGAGAGTTAGACACTTTCTCTATGGACGACCACCCTCCCTATCAGCCGCCCCCGCAGGACGTTCAGGAGATCGGTGCGCCTGAACAATTCGCTGCGCTCGCCCACCCGTTGCGTCAGCGGCTGCTCTTCGCCCTGGGGCACCGGCCTGCCACCATCAGCCAGCTTGCGGCGCAACTGGACGCGAAGAAGGGCAACGTGGCCCACCACCTCAAAGTGCTCCGCGAAGCCGGGCTGGTCCACGTCGCCGAGACCCGCAAGGTCCGCGGCGGAACCGAGCAGTACTACCAGCGCACGGCCCGCCACATGGTCGTCGCCGAGCCTCAAGCGGCAGGCACCGCCGCGATGCTCGCCGCTGTCGCCCAGGAGCTGGACCGTTCCCCCGCTGAGACCCGCCTGACGCTGCGCCATCTGCGTCTCAGCCCCGCGAAAGCAGCACAACTCGGCGAGGCCCTGGCCAAACTGGTGGACGAGGCCGAGGAAGACGCAGAGGACCAGCCCGTGCACGGTGCACTGGTGGCGCTCTATCAGCAGGCTCTGCCTACCAGGGCCACCGGTTCCGCCTAGGGGCTTTCGTTTCGATCAGGCCGGATCAGGGAGCGAGGTCCGGTGCATGCAGCTCCAAGGCGGAGGCCTGAGCGGCCGGCGCCTCACCCTCGACGTGCGGTACCGCGGCTGTCGCGACCGCGCTCAGGTGGTGGCTTCTATCGCCGCGGCCAGTCCGCGCTGGGAGCGGGGGGTCTTGTCGCCGACGCGCCTTGGACGGATGGTGCTCGGGTCGACGGCTTCGCCGGGGGCGCCCTCGTGGTACGGGCCGTCGGGGTCGGCGTCGCGGTCGTGCGGGAGGAGGAAGAAGACCCTGCGCAGGTGGAGGCCGCTGTCGGGGTCGGCTTCGGTGCGGGCCTCGAGTTCGGTGTAGCCGACCATGCGCCCGTCGCGTTCGTATCGGGGCTTGCCGCGGCGGCGTGCGGTCTTGTCCAGGGCCTGGCGTACGTAGTCGAGGTTGTCGGGGTTCTCCAGCCAGACCACTGCGTTCTCGTGGTGGAGATCGCTCTCGTTCAGCAGCGAGCTCATGGCTGCAGCCCCTTTGTGTTTCGGCCGGCCGGGAGAGGGCCGGGGTCGGTGTGAGCACGTTCCCGGGTGGGGGCACCGTGTCCATGGTAGGCCGGTCCGGCGGATGTGTGCCGGGTGCGTGGGTCAGACATGGCCGGCCCTGGAGTCGTCGTCGGCGAGGAGTCCCAGGCCGGGGTAGTACTTCTTGCCGCTGGACTTCATCATGTCGGCGGGTGAGGCGAGGGAGAGTTCCTGGCGCACACGGGTGGCGAAGGCGCGGGCGGTGGCGGGCCGGATGCCTTCCCCGGCGCTGCACCAACTGCTGTAGGTCGCGTACAACAGGCCTTGTTCGACACGGAGGTCGCCGGGGGAGCGGTCGGTCCCGCGGTCGGGGAAGTCGGTGGTGCAGCACTCGGCGAGGAAGCGGCCGATGTGGTCCTCGGTGGTGGCGTAGGCCTCGGTTGCCGTGCGGACGGTGGCGGGTCCGGTCAGCGGGTCCCGGGTGACGAGGTAGAGCTTGGCGCCCTCGATGAGCCATTGCAGGATGCCGGGGCCCTCGCTCTGGACGAGTTCCTTGGCCAGGTTGTCGATCTTGCGGGCGGCGGGCACGACGCGTTCGAAGGGGATGAGGCGGATGCGTCGCCAGAAGGCGTGGCCGCCGGTGCCGACTTCGGGGCGGTGGTTGCCGAGCAGCCAGAGTTTGTGGGTGGGGTTGAAGCTGAAGTAGTCCTGCCGCATGCGGCGGGCCATGATGCGGTCGCCGCCGGTCAGAAGCTTGACGCGGGATTCGTCGAACTTGTCGTTCGGCTTGAGCTCGGAGCAGACGACGATGCGCCGGCCGTGGAGTTCGGTGAGTTCGGTGGAGTGCTCGGAGAACTTGCCCTTCTCCATCAGGAAGCCGGGCGGGGCGGCCTGGGCGTAGTCGCCGAGGATCTGGGTCATGACGTCGAGCAGGACGGACTTGCCGTTGGCGCCCGTGCCGTAGAGGAAGGGCAGCACCTGGGCGCCGACGTCGCCGGTGACGGAGTAGCCCAGGAGCAGGTGGAGGAAGTGGATGGTCTCCTCGCCCTTGGCGTCGTCGCCGAAGGTGTCGTGGAGGAAGCGGTCCCATCGCGGGGTGGGCATTGCCTCCGGGGCGACGCTGGTGGCCCGGGAGTGCATGTCGGCCTCGGGGTCCGGCTTGTGGAGGTGGCCGGTGTGGAGGTCGACGACGCCTGCGGGGGTGCACAGGGCGTACGGGTCGCCGTCCAGGATGTCGGGGTCCAGGGCGAGCGCCGGGGATGCCTTGGCCTGGGTGAGCATCGCCTTGATGCCGGGGGTCGACATGGAGCGCCGGCGGTGGGAGGCGAGGTCGCGTGCGGTGAACTGACCGGTGGGGTCGGTGGCGGGCATCTGCTCGGCCAGGTCACCGGCTGCCCAGACAGCCGCCTTCTCGCCGCCGGTGCGCTTCCAGCGGTACTGGTCCCAGTGGTACCAGCCCAGGCCTTCGACGTGGCGGAACTGGTTGCCGAACATCATCGCGAACAGTTTGGCGTTACCGCGGTCGGTGAGGAGTCCCGGAAGGCGGCCCTCCGTCGCGGGCGGCTCGTGAACGGCGGAGGTGTTCTGCTGGGCGGGCAGGCCGGGTCGGCCCTCGTGGACTTCGAGAGCGAGCATCTGCTGTGCTGCGGCAGTGGCGTCGAAGCGTGGGCTGCTGCCGGCGCTGCTCATGGGCGTCCCTTTGGATGAAGCGGCCGGGCGGCGCCGGCGGACAGGGCAGAGGCGATGACGGAGAGGTTGTGCCGGCTGCGGTAGGGGCGTGCGGCATCGGCGGCTGTGGTGAGCAGTTCGCGTGCCCGGCTTTCCGTGAGGTGGCCGCCGGCGATCAGACCCCCGGCGGTGTAGGCGGCACGGTTGAGCTTTTCGGTGAAGGCGGTTCCCTCCGTGGCGGCCGCGCACGCTTCCACCTGGGCCAGCAGGGGCTCCAGAAGCCGGTCGGCGCGTTGCCCGGCTGGTCGTGAGGATACGGGGCGGGGAGCCGGGACCGGGGCGCGCTCGGTGCTCATCGGGTGGCCGGTGCGCAGGAGTTCCGCAGCGAGCCAGTCGGGGAGCGGGGCGGGCAGACGTGCCGGGCCGACCGGTGTATACGTCCCGGTGGGCGTGCGGGTGGCCGGGGTGACGATGTAGCCGCCGGTTGACCGGACGTCGACCTGCCAGGCGAGGGCGACCTTGGGGCTGGATCCCACCGAGGAGCGGTAGCGCGGCCCTTCGGGCGGTGTGCGGTACCAGACGTGGAGTCCGCCCGACGGAGTCCGTACGCGCAGGGTGTCGGCGTCGTCCGCCGGGCTCTGGTGGCCTCGGAGCGCCGCCAGCAGGGCGAGGGTGTCGAAGCCTGAGGCCAGGCCTGCCAGGTCGACGCTCTCGTGGATGGGGATGCCGGGCAGGAGCTGGTCGCGGTGCGGGACTTCGGCACTGTGAGCATCGATGTCGAGCACGACGAGGCCTGCCGGGCCGCAGGAGACTCCGACGCCCAGCGCCGGGTTCTTGCCCCACCAGGCCGCCAGGAGCGCCGGATTAGTGGTCGCCGCGTGGAAGCCGTGACACCAACGGCCTGCGGGGAGGCAGGGGCAGTCCGCGGGACGGTGGGGTTCGTCGCGGCAGGCCTGGCAGTTGCCGGCTGGAGTCTTACGGCCGGCTGCCAGGGGGTGGACCGGCCAGCCGTTCGCGGCGCACCAGCAGGCAACGTCGTAAGGACTGGTGGTCGCCGCCCGGCGGGAACCACTGGTCTCACGTTGACGCGGCACGCTGATTGTCCTTGTCGAGGGGCCAACAATTTGCTCAGCCCCTGAGAGAAAGGCCAGGTCACAGCGTTTCTACCGCCAGGCAAAGGGACTGAAGGGACTGAGTTTTCCAATCGGCTCAGAGCCTACAGCAGCCACCCCGGCAGGGGCGGGACTGTTCCCCGCCTTGGGTCCCTTCAGTCCCTTTGCCACCTGGGGAGTTGGGGTGGCCGTCCGCCTCCGAACAGACCGGCCAGGTTTTCGAGCCGGGCGTGTCGGGTTGGGAGCCGAGGGGGACCAAGGGAGGGACCGAAGGGTCTGAGCGTTTTCGGTCCCTCTCTAGTCCCTTCGGTAAAAGGCCAGGTCAGGGAGTGTTTGGCTGCTCTTCGAGGGACTGAAGGGACTGAGAAGTCGCAGTTATCAGCGCTTCAGGGATATATACATCTGTATACGCGGGTACGCATACACACGCACCCGTAATCAGTGGAACAGGGAAGTTGAGTCCCTTCAGTCCCTTCGGTCTCTGTCTTGAGCAGGCGTCAAGCCTCTGACCTGGGTTTTTGTCTGAGGGACTGAAGAGGGACCAAGAAGGGACCGAAGCGGTGAGTCCCTGGCCCGCCCGCCATGGCAGTTATCCAGGTTGTCTTTTTCCGCCGTAGCCGGTCTGCGCGGGCTGCGGGTTCTTGCGAACGGGGGAGTAGCTGACCGAGGAGACGCCGGCTCGGCCTGGTCCGGTGGCACGTCGGGCCGGTCACGGCAGACGTTCAGCTCGTTCCGCTTCGATGCGCTCGTCGACGAGCGCATCGACGTGATCCAGGCCTTCACCGCCTGGGTGAGATCGCGGGAGAGGGCGCTCCGGCCCTGAGCGACGGTCCGCGTACCGCCGCGGGGCCGTCATCCGCCGCCGAACGCTCCCAGATGGTCGCTCGCCCACCCGTGGAAGGTCCCGGCCGGGCGGCCGAGCACCGTGGCGACCGTGTCGTCCACCGCGGCCTTGGAGCCCTTGCGCTGACGTTCCGCGCTTTCCAGCAGTGCGTCGACGATGTCCGCCGGGTAGCGGGCGCTCAGTGCGGTGCGTGCCCGGTCGGGGGGGAGCTCCTCGAAACGGATGGGGCGGCCCAGCAGTTCGGCGAGCTGAGCCGTCTGCTCGGCCGCCGTGATGGCCTGAGGGCCGGTCAGGGTGTGGACCGTGCCGGCGTGGCCCTCCTCGGTGAGGGCCCGTGCCGCCACCGCCGCCACGTCGCGCGGATCGACGCAGGCGTTCGCCGATGTTCCGTACAGGGCCCGCACCACGTCGTCCGAGCGGATGGAGCGTGCCCAGGAAAGCGCGTTGGACATGAACGAGCGAGGACGGAGCAGGGTCCACTCCATGCCGGACGTACGCAGCAGGTCCTCGTTGTGGCGCTGCCACCGGGTGATGAGGTCCTCGGCCCCGTGGTCCGCCACGGCGGCCGCGGACAGTTTCACCACATGCCGCACCCCGGCCGCGCGCGCGGCCCGCAGGAAGCATGTGTCGTCGTTCCCGCCGGGGTTGGTCACCAGGAAGGCGGTGTGCACCCCGCGCAGGGCATCCGCCAGCGAGGCCGGGTCCGTGAAGTCCCCGTGGACGGTCTCGGCCGCGGGCGGCACATCTGTGACCCGCCCGGGGTCCCTGGCCATGATGCGCAGGTCCAGGTCAGCGGGGATCTCACGGACCACTTCCCGCCCAATGGTTCCGGTGGCACCGGTGACAAGGATCATGGCCGCAAACTCCTTCGACATATTCCCGGTCCCTCCGTATGGCGGAGGCAGCCTGTAAGATACGAACTGGACGGTTTCTTTACCGGTCTTCCGGTGTTCGACCACCCTGAGGAGGGAGGAGACAGAGTGGCTGAGCAGCTACGCGCCATCCGTACCCGTCAGACGATTCTTTCGGCAGCGGCCAAGATCTTCGAGGAACACGGGTACCAAGCAGCCACTATCTCCCAGATCCTCACCGAGGCGGGAGTGACCAAGGGCGCCCTCTACTTCCACTTCCATTCGAAGGAAGACCTGGCCCAGGGTGTCCTCGGCGAGCAGGACCAGCGGATCATCGTCCCGCTCCGCGCCTCCAAGGTGCAGGAGATCGTGGACGTCGTGATGCTGCACGCCCACCGCCTGCAGACCGACCCCATGGTGCGCGCCGGCGTCCGGCTGACGATGGACCAGCTGACGCAGAGCCTCGACCGCAGCGGCCCGTTCCTGCGCTGGGGCGAGGTGGGTGTCGATCTGCTCCAGCAGGCCAAGGCGCAGGGTGAGTTGCTGCCGCACATCACGCCGGCCGAGACGGCCGAGGTGATCGTGGGCTCCTTCGCCGGTATCCAGGCCATGTCGCAGGCCGTCTGCGAGTACCGCGACCTGGTGGTGCGGGTCTCCGCCCTGATGCGTCACGTGCTGCCCAGCGCGGTCGTGCCCTCCGTCCTCGCTTCCCTGGACCTCTCCGAGGGCCGGGGAGTCAGGGTCTACGAGGAGGCCGTCAAGGCGGCCGAGATGCGGGACGTCCTGGAGCCCGCGATGTGAGAGCCGGGCGTCCCGCGGCAGCGGAGTCACGGGCGCCCCACGTCGCTGTCGGCGAGGAAGTACGCGGACAGTGCCTGGGTCAGTTCGCAGCCGCCCGGAACCCACGCGATGTAGCCGTCGGGCCTCAGCAGCACCGCCTCGTACGGCACATCGGGGGTGGGCCGGGCGCTGATGATGCGTACGGTTCCCTGCCAGGGCTGGGCCGCCTCCCGGTGGCTTTCGGCCTTCTCGCCGAACAGCAGCAGGAGCGGCCTGCCCTCGCGCAGCAGCCCGATGACATCGCTCTCGCCCTCTTCCGTGCCGAGCGCGGTGTTGCTGAGGAACGTTCCCGCCGCTGTGCCGGATGCCCCGGTGGGGTCCGGCAGCACCGTGTCCTGGGCGCTGATCAGGCCGCTGAGGTGGCCGCCCTCGCCCTCCGCCGCCAGAAGCCCGGTGAACAGCCTGCGCAGGGCGTCGGATTCGGGACCGGGCCGCATGAGGGCGAGCTGGGCCTGTGTCTGGTCGACGACGCGCCGGGCCAGGGGCCGGCGTTCCAGGTCGTAGGTGCCGAGCAGGTCCGGGCCAGCCGAGCCGTGCACCGTCAGCGCCAGCTTCCAGCTCAGGTTCAGGGCGTCCAGCACTCCGGTGCTGAGCCCCTGCCCGCCGATCGGGAAGTGCACATGCGCGGAGTCGCCCACGAGCAGGACCCGTCCTGCCCGGAAGGTCCGGGCCAGCCGCGCGAAGTCGCTGAACCTGCTGAGCCAGAACGGTGCGTCCATCTCGATGTCCCGGCCGGCGATCCGGGACACCTCCTGGCGCAGCTCCTCCAGGGTGGGCGGCAGTTGCCGGTCCGGGTGGGCGCCGCCGCAGTCCAGCGTGCGGATGTGCGTCCTGCCCGCCGCGTCACGCTTGATCACGAGCCAGCCGCGTTCCGTGCGGTGCCAGCCGTTGCGGAGCGCCTCCGGCTCCGCGAGCGTGACGGCCCCCATCAGGGCGGACACGGTGGCCGGGTAGCTGTCGGATTCGATGCCGGCCCGGTCGCGGACCGTGCTGCGGGCGCCGTCCGCCCCCACCACGTACCCGGCGAGACAGACCGTGCGCCCCTGCGGCCCGTCGGCCGTGACCCGGACCCCGTCGTCGTCCTGGACGGTCTCGGTCACCCGGTGTTCGCGAAGGATGCGTGCGCCCGCCGCCCGCGCCCGGGCCTCGAAGTGCCGCTCGAGCTCGGCCTGGGGGCATTTGAGGATCGGGGCGGGTTCGCGCGGGGGAGCGGTGATGGTCAGGCCGGGCAGACCCGCGAAGTGGAAGGGGCTCGATACCGCTTCTTCGCTGTACGGGGGCTGCTGCCCCGGCAGGTGGCCGCGCCGGGCCAGGGACTGCACCGCGCGTGCGTGCAGCGTGGTCGCCTTGGGCTGGTCGGACACATCGGCCCGGGACTCCAGGAGTACGGTGTCGACGCCGTATCCGGCCAGTTCGGCGGCGACGAGCATGCCGACCGGGCCCCCGCCGACCACGACCACCTGTGCCTGTACGCGGCGTTCCCCCTGCACAACGGCGCCTTCCCACGGCTGCGGCCTGTCCTGGGGTAAAAATATACCGGACATGCTGTTTCTTATCCAGCCAGTCCAGCCAGTCCAGCTGGACCAGCCAGTTGGACCAGCCCTGCCGGTTCGAGCCAAAGCCTTACGGCTGGAGCTCCCGCGTCGCGGACGACATCGGCCCGCCCTCCGAGCGCTCGGTCTTGTGCCCCTTGCTGCCCGGCGCCAGGGTCCGAACGTCCACGGCCTCCGCCGGCGCCCCACGCGCGTACAGCCCGTCGGGTTCGGTGTCCCGGTCATGCGGCAGCAGCCAGAACACCCGCCGTCTGAACGTACCGGAAGAGCGGGACGGCTTCGCCTTCGGCCCCAGCAGGGCGTACCCGACCATCCTGCCGTCACGGTGGTAGGCGGGCCGGCCGCGCCGGGTCGGCAGGCGGTCCAGGCTCTGGCGGACGTAGTCGAGCGCGTCGATGTCCTCGAGCCAGACGAGGTCCACTTCGTGGACGATCTCGTCCTCTGCGATGAGGGCACTCATACTGTCTCCTCGTCCGCGAGCAGGCCGATGCCCGGGTAGTACTTGCGCTGGTTGGACAGGATCATTTCCTTCGGTGACGCCAGCCCCACCACCTCGCGGACACGTGCCGCGAAAGCTCTGGACGAGATCGACGGAACCCCTTCATTCTGACACCAGCCCTTGTAGGCCGCGTAGAGCTGGGCCTGCTCCGCCCGCAGATCGCCCTCGAGCTGGCAGGTCTCGCTGACGAAGCGTCCGGTGTGGTCCTCGGTCTCGGCGTACACGTTGGTCGCGATGCGGACCCGCTCGGGCCCCGAGAGGTCCTTGTCGCCCCCGAGGTAGCGGCGGGCGCCCTCGATCAGCCAGTTGAGGATGCCCGGACCCTCCTGCGTGACGAGGATGTCCGCCAGGTTGTCGATCTTGCGGTGGTCGGATACGACCCGTTCGAACGGGATGAGGCGCATGCGCCGCCAGAACGCGAAGCCACCCGTGCCCACCTCGGGCCGGTGATTGCCCAGCAGCCACATCTTGTGCGTCGGCTCGAAGCTGAAGAAGTCCTGCCGCATCCGGCGCGCCTTGATCCGGTCGCCACCGGTGAGCAGTTTGACCCGGGCCTCGTCGAAACGGTCCCCCGGCTTGACCTCGCTGCACACGATCACACGCCGGCCGTGCAGTTCGGCGAGGTCGGTGGGGTGGCCCTCGTACGGACGCGACATCAGGAACCCGGGGGGCGCCGCGTCCGCGTAGTCCCTGAGGAGCTTCATCAGCACATCCAGCAGGACGGACTTGCCGTTCTTGCCGGAGCCGAACAGGAACGGCATGACCTGGCCGCCGACGTCGCCGGTGATGGAGTACCCGAGGAGCAGTTGCAGGAAGCGGATCATCTCCGCGCCGTCGGGGTCCTCGCCGAAGGTGTCGGCCAGGAAGCGGTCCCAGCGCGGCGTGGGCATCGACTGCGGCGCGGCCGAGGTGGAGCGGGAGTGGAAGTCCTTCGTGGGCTCGGCCGGACGGATGTGCCCGGTCCGCAGGTCGACGACGCCCGCGGGCGTGCACAGGGCGTACGGATCCGCGTCCAGCAGCGCCGCGTTGAGCACCATGCCCGGGGCGGACTTCGCCTGCGTCAGCATCGCGTTCATCCCGCTGGTGCTCAGCGTGCGGCGGCGGTGCTGCTGCAGGGCGACCGGCGTGTAGACGCCTCGCGGGTCGGTGGTGGCGATGGACTCCGCCAGATCGCCCGCGGACCACATCACCGTGTCGTCCTCGTCGAACTGCCAGCGGGTGTTGTCCCACCGGAACCAGCCGATCCCGGGAACGTGCCGGTAGTCGTTGCGGTAGAGCTTGACGAATAACTTGGCGTTCCCGCGGTCGGTGAGCGTGTCGGGCAGCAGCCCGTCCGCCGTCGCCTCGCCGTCCGGCCCGGGGGCGGCAGGGGCCGGGTACCGCGTGGAGCTGCCGCTCTGCCGGGGCGCCGGGGCGGGCTGCGCGAGGATCTGCGCGGCAACGGCCTGGACGTCGAAGCCCGGCAGCACTCTCTCCTTGTCCACGCTCACGCGCGCCCCCCGAAGGACAGCGGTCGCGCCCGCCCCGCGCTCAGCCCGCCCCGGATGATGGCCAGAGCGCGCCGCTGCTGCTCCGGGCGGGCCTGCTCGGCCGCATCCCGCAGGGCCCGTACGGCCTCGTCCTCGGTGACGTGCCCTGCCGCGACCAGACCTCCGGCGGTGTACGCGGCCCGGTTCAGCTTCTCGGAGAACGCGGCGCCTTCGGGAACGGCGGCGCAGGCGGTGACCTCGGCGAGGACTCCCGTCAGCAGGCGTTCCCCCGAGCCGTGCCGTGCGCCCGCCGCGAGTACCGCCTGCCGGGCCCGGGGCGGCACCGGATGGGGCCCCGGTACCGCGGCGGACGGCAGATGCCCGGTGCGCTGCAGCTCCCTGGCGAGCCAGGCGGGCAGCGGAGCGGGCGTCCGCACCGTCCCCACCGGCCGGTAGACCCCGGCGGGGGTCACGGTCCCGGGGGCCACGATGTACCCGCCGTGCGCCCGTACGTCGACCTGCCAGGCCAGTGCACGGCCGCTGCCCGACCCGGCCGAGCACTGCCAGCGGTGGCCGCCGTCGTTGCGGTACCACACGTGCAGCCCCCCGGACGGGGTACGGACGCGCAGCGTCGACTCGTCGTCCGCAGGACTGGCGACGCCGCGCAGGGCTGCCAGGACGCCCAAGGTGTGGAAGCCGTTGGCCAGCCCGGTCAGGTCGACCCCGGGAGAGATCCCGACGCCGGGCAACAGCCGGTCCCGGTCCGGGAGTTCACGCTCGTGCGCGTCCACATCGATCACGATCAGGCCGGCGGAGCCGGTGGCCACCCCCACGCCGAGGTCGGGGCGGGAGCCCCACCACTGCCCGATCCGGTCGAAGTCGAGCGTGGCCGCATGGAATCCGTGACACCAGCGGCCCGAGCGGAGACAGGCGCACTCCGCCCGGTCATGGCCCGGGGCGCGGCACGCCTCGCAGTTGCCCACGGGCGTCTTGCGGCCCGGGGCAAGAGGGTGAACCGGCCAGCCCTGGCGCGCACACCACCAGGCTGTCGTCAGAGACTGCGATGCGACCGGCGCAGGTCGCACGAACTGCCGTCGGTCGCTGCGCGAGACCCGCAGTTCAGCTGCCATTCACTTCCCCCATCAGCGACTGAAGCGACTCAACTCGCAAAATCAGATTAGCGAAACCTGCGGGGGACGAGAGGAACATGAGCCAGAACAGATGTGTGGATCGACAAGAAGCCCCAGCGACCGAGCGACCGAACATCCAGCGACTGACGCACGCTCGATCGCTTGCCGCACTGCTCGTAAAACCGCAGGTCAGATGCGTACATCCGAAGAATCAGCGACTGAAGCGACTCAAACTCCCTATATATGACGCACACACGCGCTCACGCACACACGCGAATGTCTCGATATACCTGGACCCCGAGTCGCTTCAGTCGCTGATTTTCTTCATCGATGCATCTGACCTGCGGATATTTCCATGCGCGTGGGGAGCGACCCAACCCCCGTTCAGTCGCTGATGTTCCGTCGCAGCGGCCGCTCCCCGCTGCCGGGCGGCTCAAGCCCTTCTGGACCGGGTCTCCAGCGATTTCGCCGTTGTGCCGGCTGTCGCGTCCGTCGTTGGGTTCGTCGTTGGGTTCGCCGTTGGGCCGGTCATCGTGTCCGCCTCTGCCGGTGCGTACCGGCCACTTGTGCCGGGGACATGTTTCGGAGCCGCCGGGCGCATGAGCATGATCAGTACGGCCAGCCCGGCGAAGACGACCGCGGCGATGACTCCCGTGACGTGCAGAGCGGCCGTGAACGCCGCCCGCGCGGTGTGCAGGAGTTCCTCGCCCGGGCCGGCGGGAAGGTGCCCGGCGGCGGCGACCGCGTCGGGCAGTGAGTCGGACGCGCCGTCCATCCGGTCGCGGTAGACCACCGACGCCACCACGCCGAGCAGTGCGAAGCCGAGCGAACCCCCGAAGTAGTTGCCGGTCTCCGACATCGCCGCCGCCGATCCGGCACGTTCCGGCGGCACGGATCCGACGACCAGCCCGGTGCCCAGCGCGAACAGCGGGCCGGTGCCCAGCGCCAGTACGGTGATGCCGGTCATCACCATCGGCAGGGCGCTCGCCCCGCCGGCCCCGACCAGGAGCAGGCTGCCCAGCGCCGACCCCGCGAGCCCGCCGGCGATCGCGGTCGTCGGCTTCATGTACCGGGCCAGCGCCGGTGCGGCCATGGTGCCGACCGCCACGCCAAGCCCCATGGGCGCGAACAGCACGAGCAGCAGCGCTGTCGTGTCCATCGCGACGAGCAAGGTCGGCAGCATGAGGACGGCCAGTCCCAGCCATGCCCGGTTGACTCGCATATCCGGAACTTCCTGTTCTCTCGGTTTCGCTGGTGCTTCTCTGGTGCTTTTCTGGGCTTCTTTCGGTGGTTCGCCGGTTGGTCGGAGCGGCCGGGATCTTCTTGACATCGGAACTCGTGCGAACGTGTCGGCCGGGGATGTCAAGACGACGACGGCGGCTCCGACCAACCGGTGGAAGGCCCCCGCCGGGGCTCGAGAACCACGAGGAGTACGAGATGAAGTTCCTGATCAGCCTGCACATCAACCCGGCCGTGTTCGACGCGCTGAGCGACGAGGAGAAGGCGGCGATCGGTGCCGGTCACGGCACGTTCATCGAGGCTCTGAAGAAGTCCGGCGAGCTGCTCACCACACAGGCGCTGGTCGACCCGTCACAGGCCGCTGTGGTGTCCGTACGCAACGGCCAGCCGGTGGTGACCGACGGCCCCTTCCTCGAGGCCAAGGAGTTCCTGGGCGGCTTCTACCTGGTCGACTGCGAGAACAAGGAGCGGGCGATCGAGCTGGCTGCGCAGATCCCGGACTCCGCGATCGAGGGCCTGGGTGTCGAGGTGCGCCAGGTGATGTTCGCCGACGGACAATTGGAGGCATGACAGCACCACCCATCGAGGACCTGCTGCGTGAGCTCACGCCGCAGGTCCTCGGCACGTTGGTACGCCGGTACGGCCAGTTCGAAGGGTGTGAGGACGCCGTGCAGGAGGCCGTTCTCGCCGCCACCGTGCAGTGGCCCGTCGAGGGAGTGCCGGACAGCCCGCGCGGCTGGCTGGTGACCGTCGCGTCCCGGCGGCTCATCGACCAGATGCGCAGTGACCACGCACGCCGCGAGCGGGAGGCGGCAACGGCCGCCGAGGTGCTGCCCGAAGACGTACCGGACACCGACGACACGCTCGTCCTGCTGTTCCTGTGCTGCCACCCGACGCTCACCCCGGCCTCCCAGACCGCCCTGACCCTGCGGGCGGTCGGCGGCCTGACCACGGCCGAGATCGCTCGCGCGTTCCTGGTGCCGGAGGCGACGATGGGGGCCAGGATCAGCCGGGCCAAGCAGCGCATCAAGGCCGCCGGCAGTTCGTTCGGCCTGCCGGAGGGATCGGAGCGGGAGGAACGGCTGCGCGTCGTCCTGCACGTGCTCTACCTGATCTTCAACGAGGGCTACACCGCCTCCTCGGGCGCCGAGTTGCACCGCGCCGACCTCGCGCGCGAGGCGATCCGGCTGACCAGGGCGGTGCATGCGCAGCTGCCCGACGACGGCGAGGTGACCGGGCTGCTCGCGCTGATGCTGCTGACCCACGCCCGCGGGGACGCACGTACTACGGCGGCCGGCGACCTGGTGCCGCTGGACGAGCAGGACCGTACGAAGTGGGACCGCGGGCTGATCGACGAGGGCGTCGAACTGGTCAAGGCGGCGCTCGCCGGCCCCGCGCTGGGGCCCTATCAACTGCAGGCCGCCATCGCCGCCACGCACGCCGACGCGGCCACCACCGGGGAGACCGACTGGCCTCAGGTGCACGGCCTCTATCTGATCCTGGAACGGATCGCCCCCAACCCGATGGTCACGCTCAACCGGGCGATCGCGCTCGCCGAGACGGAGGGCCCGCCGGCCGGACTGGCCCTGCTGTCCACGTTGGACAGCGACGAGCGGATGGCCGGGCACCACCGGCTGTTGTCCGTACGGGCGCATCTGCTGGAGAAGACCGGCGAAACGGCCGGAGCCTACGAGCACTACCGGCGCGCTGCGAAGGCCACCGCCAGCATCGCCGAGCGGCGCTACCTGGAGTCGCGGGCCGCCCGGGTGAGAACGTAGCTGCCGCGCGGGTCGAAGGGCGTGGGTCGAGGGGTGCGGGTCGTGGGTCGTGGAGACAGAGTTGTGGGTCGCGGACAGAGTTGTGGGCTTGCCGATGAGCGATCGGTGCGAAATCCGCGCTATATCCATGCGCGATCGGGGAGGGTGGTTCGTATAGAGTCACGCCGGAGGTGATCAAAATGTCCCAGGAGGAGCTGGTGCTGTTCAGCGCGGTGGATGCGCTGCTTGAACAGATCGCGCAGGACCCGCTGCCACCGCCCGCCGAGCGCAAGCGACTGCGGGAGGCCGCCGGGCTGAGCCAGGACCAGATCGCGAAGGCGCTGAAGAGCCGGCGCGAGTCGGTCGGCAACTGGGAGTCCGGGCGCAGCGAGCCGCGGCCGCCCAAACGGGCCGCATACGCCCGGCTCCTGGAGGGACTTGCCGCACGCTTCCCGGACGATGCCGTGCCTGAGGCGGTTGCGCCTGAGGCGGTCGTGTCTGAGGCGATTGCCTCCGAGCCGGTTGCCTCTGAGCCGGTTGCTTCCGAGGTGGCTGCTTCCGAGTCGGTTGCCTCCGAGGTGCCCGAGACCGTAGCGCTTGGGACGGCTGTGCCCGAGACCGCCGATCCCGAGCCGCTCACCGTCATCGTCCCCGTCCCCGTTCCGGAGCCTGCCGAGCCGGTGGAAACACCTCATCCGTCCCCGGAGCCGGCCCCTGATGCGGCAGGCCCCGATTCCACGGCACGGCGGTCGCCCACGAACAGGTCCGTACCGAAGAGGACCGTTGCGTCCTCCGGGCCCGCGGACGATCCGCGTTTCGAGAACGGGCCGCTCGCCGTCATCGATGTCGCCGACGGCGAGATCCTGGCGTACTGCGTCGGCGGCCTGCTCCTGGACGTACCCGCCAAGTCCCTCCCCTCCCTGGTCGACTGGACCCTGAACGAGGCGAAGCTCGGCGGGCCCCGGCTGAACTTCAACGGACAGGACGCCGACCCACTGGTCGTCCTCACCGAAGCCGCGTGCGAGCGCTACGGCCTGCCCGTGCGGCTGTCAGGGGAGGAACGTCTCGCGGGCCGGCTGCCGGAGGACCACAAGGTCGTCAAGCAACTGGAGCGCGCGGACTGGAAGCTCACCCGGCGCGGTTTCGGACCGTGGGCGCGCATCTACCGCCCCGCGCAGGGCTCCCGGCGCAACTGCGTCCAGCTGTGCATCCCGTCCTGGGAGGCGCTCGACGTACGGCACTGGGAGGGTGCCCCGCAGCTTCCGCCGGCGGAACTCGTCCGGCTGCTGGGCACGTACGCATCACGGGTGATGACGCCCCGCGGCTCCACCGCCGTCACCGGCCTGGAGCTCATGACCGCCCTGCACCCGCCGACCCGCGCGAGCGTGCCGGACGAGCACGGCAAGCGGCACAGCGAGTACAACCCCGGCTCCCTCGGCACCGCCCCCGTCGAATGCGCACCGTGCGAAGCCCCCGACGGACACCCGCTCCTCGCCGGCCTGCCCCGCTTCCACCAGCGCGGCCCGGCCGAGATGCTGTTCGAGGAGGCGTACGACTGGGCGCGGCCGCTCACCGACGCCGAGTGCCTCAAGCGCCACCTGGTCGGCATCGACGTCAACCTCGCGTTCGGCGCGGCAGCCAACGGGGCGATCGTCGGACTCGACGCGCCCGTCCACGCCAAGAACCCCCGGTTCGACCCGACGCTGCCGGGCTCCTGGCTGGTGGACCTCTCCCATGTGGACCTGTCCCATGTGCTGGTCGGCAAGGAGCGGCGACGGCTCGAGGGGGAGTTGCTCCCCAGCCCGTTCACACCGAAGGGGGCGAGGCCGGAGGGTCCCGCCTGGTACGCGACGCCGACCGTGGCGTACGCGGTCGAGCTCGGCTACGACGTGGCGCCGGTCGAGGCGTGGGTGCGCCCCACGAGCGGCCGCTATCTGGACGGCTGGTACAAGCGCTTGCGCGACGCGTACGTCGCCACCATGGCGGACCTGGACGTGACCGAGGGCCTGGCCCCGGACGCGTTCCTGGCCGCGATGGACGGCTACCGGGGACGCGATCCGCAGCTGGCGATCGTCCTGTCCGCGATCAAGGCGACGGCGAAGGGCGGCATCGGCAAGCTCCGCGAGCGGCCGCGCGGCGGCGGCTGGCGTCCCGGCCAGCCGTGGCCGTCCCTGAACCGTCCGACCTGGCGGCCCGACATCCGTGCCACCGTCATCTCCCGCGCCCGCATCAACATGCACCGCAAGATGGTGCGGCTGGCGGACGCCACCGGGCAGTACCCCGTCGCGATCCTGTCGGACTGCGCCGTGTACGCCGCCGACGGACCCTCGCCGCTGGACGTCCTGCCGTACCGGGACGGCAAGCCACTGCCCGGAGCCTTCCGCCTCGGGGTCAGCCCGGGCATGGTCAAGCACGAGGGTACGCAGACCACGCTGTGGGCCGAGGGCATCCGTGAGGAGCACGGTCCGGAGCTCAATCTGGCCCGTTACATCAAGGACGGTACGGTCACCGCCAAGGACGACGGAGAGTAGGAATCCAGCCGATGAACACGGTCGGGGAAGGTCTCGACGAGGCGGTCCAGCGGGCGTTCACCCGCCCCGTCCCCAAGTCGGCCGGTGCCCGGATGCGGTACCTGGTGAAGCAGCTCAAGGGCACCGGGCCCGTCGCCGGACTGCTCGGAATCTCCCGGCGCACGGTCGAGCGGTATGTGAAGAACGAGATCAAGAGGCCTCGGAAGGACCTCTCGGACCGCATGGAACGTGAGGTCAGGAAGCGCTGGCAACCGCAGGTCCGGGCGAAGGCCAGGAAGAACGCGGCGACGACCGGCGGCATCATCATCGACACCCGGGCCCGCTTCGGCTACAGCGCGGCTCCCGGCACCACGGACGACGCCCGGCTGCGCCACCTCACGGTGGCACTTCCGCCGGTGTACGCGGCCCGGCTCTTCGAGGCGCAGGAACAGGGCGGCACCGACCGGCAGCTCCAGGAGATCGCGGCCGAGGGGCTCCAGGAGATCTACTTCAAGGACGGCGGTCGCCGGGCCCAGGGGCTGCTCGTGGAGTACACCGATCTGGAACACATCGAGTTCGACCTCTGACCCTTCGGCCTCTGACCCTTTGGCCTCTGACCCTTCGGCCTCTGACCCTTTGGTCTCCGGCCCTTTGACCTCCGGCGCTTGACCTCTGACAACGGTCGAGGCGGCGGTGTGTCACGAGTTGCTACGGGCCGGTTCCGGCTCGGGCTTCAGCGTGTGGTCGTGCCGGGGAAGCAGCAGCGGGGTGGCCAGGATGAGCAGTCCCACGACCGTGAGAGCGGTGCGGGGGCCGGTGACGTCGGCGAGCAGCCCGGCGAGCGCGGTGAGGACGGCGATGGACGCCTGCTGGCCGATCGACCAGGCCGACAGGGTTCGGGCGACGAGATGCCTGGGCGTCTGTTCGAGCCGGTAGGTGGCGAGCACCGGGGTGTACAGGCTCATGTTGATGATGATCGCCAGCTCGACAGCTATCACGGTGACGAGGCCGACGAAGCCGGGACGGACGAAGGCCAGGCCGATCAGCCAGATGACGCGCAGCGTACCGACGGTCCGGAAGACCCGGTGCCGGCCGTAGCGGGCCACGCCCCCGCGGGCCAGTCGCGAGCCGATGAGTCCGCCGACGCAGGGAACGGCGAAGGCGAGGCCGTACTGCCAGGGCGGGAATCCGAGCCGGCGAAGGAGAAGCACGGCCAGCAGCGGCTCGGTGGCCATGATCAGACCGGCGACGAGCATTTGGTTGAGGTAGAGCGCCCGCAGGCCGGGATGCCCCATGATGTGCCGCCAGCCGTCGAGCAATGCGCCCGCCCTGGCCGGGTTCTTGCCGGTTGTTTGAGGTGCTTGAGGTGATTGCGGTACTCGCGGCGGTGCTTGCGGTGCTTGCGGGGGTGCTTGTGGTGCTTCTTCCCGGCCGCGGATCGCGGTGAGGCACAGGGCGGAGAGCAGGTAGCTGAGGGCATCGGCCACCACGGTGACGACCGGCCCGAACAGGCCGATCGCCGCGCCGCCCAGCGGTGGCCCGACCGCGATGGAGCTCCAGTTCGTGGACTCGAACCGCGCGTTGGCCACGAGCAGGTCATCCGGCCGGACGAGGGACTTGAGGTAGGCGCCGCCGGCCGCGCCGGAGGCGATCTTGGCCGCGGCGAGCACGGCAGAGGCCACGAGCAGCTGGACGAAGCCGAGCTGCCCGAAGGCGTAGGCGAACGGGATCGTCGCCATGACCGCGAACCGGGTCAGGTCCATCGCGATCATGACCGGCCGCTTGCGCCGGAACTCCACCCACGGCGCGAGCGGCAGCGCGATCAGCGCGCCCACCGCGGGCCCCACGGCGGACAGCGCGGACACCTCGGCGGGACTGGCGTGCAACGCCAGCACGGCAACCAGCGGCAGTGCGCCGAACCCGAGCCCGGATCCGTAGGCGCTCACCGCATAGGCCGTCCACAGCCAGCCGAACTGTCGGCCCAACGGTCTCCTGCCCACCATGCGCAGTGCTCCCACCCGTACAAGCCGATGTTGACCTGTGAGAGCTAACCGAGCAGTACAACAGCAGGTCAAACAACTGCACTGTCAGCTGCGCACAACCATTGGTTGTTCACTAAGGTGGATCGGCGTGGATCTCGAAGCAGTACGTACCTTTGTCGCCGTTGCGGAAGCGGGCCAGTTCCAGAAGGCCGCTGCCGACCTGTCGATCACCCAGCAGGCCGTCTCCAAGCGCATCGCCGCGCTGGAGCGCAGCCTCGGCGTGCGGTTGTTCACCCGCGCCCCCCGTGGCGCCGACCTCACCATCGACGGGCAGGCTTTCCTGTCCCACGCGCGCGAGCTGCTGCGTGTCGCCGAGCGCGCGGTCGTGTCCGTGAGCCCCGGCCACCGTCCGCTGCGCGTCGACGTGATCGCTTCGCGCAGCGCGCAGTCGGGACTGATGCGCGGTTTTCATCGCGCGTACCCCGAGATCGACCTGGACGTGGTGATGCTGTTCGAGATCGAGACGGCCGTCACCGCCATCCGGTCCGGTGCGATCGACGCGTCCTTCCGCGCCGTCGCCGCGCCCGGTCGGCCCCTTCCCGAGGACATCGAGTCCGTCCGGGTGCTCGACGAGCCGCTCCAGCTCCTCATCGGCCCCTCCCACGCGCTGGCGGGTGCCCGGTCGGTGACCGTCGCTCAGCTCGCCGGGCACCGGATCTGGATGCCGGGCATCGTCCCCGGTACCGAGTGGGGCGCCTACTACGACGATCTCGTCGCCGAGTTCGGCCTCACCATCGAGGCGACCGGCCCCAACTTCGGTTCCGACGCGCTTCTCGACACCATCGCCGACACCCCGGCCCTGGCCACTTTCATGGGCGAGCACACCCGCCTCATCTGGCCCGCCGGCCACGGCCTGCGCCGCATCCCGGTGACCGACCCGACGCCCGTCTACCCGCACTCGCTCCTCTGGCACCGGGACAACCCCCACCCGGCACTGGCCACCCTCCGCGCCCACCTCGCCGCCACAGCGGCCGGCCGCGACGCCGCCGGGACCTGGGTACCGGGCTGGGTGATTCCGCGCTGAACGGCCTGGCCGCGCGGCCGTGGTGAGATCTTCAAACGGCAGGCTGGTCCTGTTCGGCAGTGGCGCGGTGGTGTTCCTCGCGGTGGGCGAGTACTTCGGTCATGTGTGTTTCGGCCCAGTCCTTGAGGCCGGCCATGACGCGGTTCAGGGACAGGCCGAGGTCGGTGATCTCGTACGTGACGGTGACGGGCACGGTGGGCGTGACGGCCCGGGTGACCAGGCCGTCGGCTTCCAGGGAGCGCAGGGTCTGGGTGAGCATCTTCTGACTGGCGCCCGCGAGCCGGCGGGACAGTTCGGAATAGCGCATCGGCCGGGGTCCGTCCCCGTGGTCGACCCCGGGACGATGCGGGCCGTCGCTGCCGAGCGCCGCGAGGATCAACGCGACCCACTTGTCGGAGATCCGGTCGAGCAGCCGGCGGCTGGGGCAGCCCGCCATGAACGCGTTGTAGCTCGTCTTCTCCTCGGCCCGCTGCTGAGCCGCCGTACGTGTCGACATTGATCGCAAGTGGATGGGAAGGGGGCTGGTGCGGTGCGCGATGGGATGCGTAGCGTTCACCTTCACTTCATTGCAATGAACGGGTGACTGTTGTTGCGTTAGATTCAGAGCCGTTGCAACGATTCTCAAGCCATGACCTGCGGTGATCTAATTTCATCGCAACGAATGCGTTGTCGAATCTATGAATGCAACGTAGCTTTTCCTTCATCGGAAACAGCGGGCCGACGGAGCGCACGCTGCCGAAGAAGGAGAACATCATGCAGAAGTTCGACACCCCGGCCCCCGTCTCTGCCGTCCTCGACATTCCTGCGGGACACATCCGGTTCATCGCCGCCGACCGGGCCGACACCACGGTCGAGGTCCTGCCCGCGGACGCCTCGAAGGGGCGCGACGTGAAGGCGGCGGAGCAGATCACGGTCGCGTACGGCGACGGCGTCCTGCGGATCGAGGCCTCACCGGCGAAGAACCGGATCCTCGGCAGCTCCGGATCCGTCGAGGTGACCGTCCAACTGCCCGTCGGCTCCCGCGTCGAGGCGAAGGCGGCCGCCGGCGAGTTCCGGGGCGTCGGACGGCTCGGCGACGTCGCCTACGAGGGCGCACAGGGCTCGGTCAAGCTCGACGAGTCCGCGAGCGCCCGTCTCACCCTCCTCGCCGGCGACGTCTCGGTCGGCCGCCTGGGCGGCCCCGCCGAGATCAGCACCCAGAAGGGCGACATCCGGATCGTCGAGGCCGTGCGCGGCACGGTCGTGCTGCGCACCGAGTCCGGCGAGGTGTCGGTCGGCGCGGCCCGCGGGGTCTCCGCTTCCCTGGACGCCGGCACCGCGTACGGCCGGATCCACAACGCGCTCAAGAACACCGACGGCGCCGCCGACCTGAACATCCGCGCGACCACCGCCCACGGCGACATCACCGCCCGCAGCCTCTGAAGGAGAACCCCTCATGACCAACCTGGCCATCTCGGCGAACGGTCTGCGCAAGTCGTACGGTGACAAGCTCGTGCTCGACGGGATCGATCTGCGTGTCCCGGCGGGCAGTGTCTTCGCGTTGCTCGGTCCGAACGGTGCCGGCAAGACGACGGCGGTGAAGATTCTCTCCACGCTCATCTCCGCCGGTTCCGGTTCGGGTGAGATCCGTGTCGGTGGTCATGACCTGGCCACCGATCCGCAGGCGGTGCGTGCGGCGATCGGTGTCACCGGGCAGTTCTCCGCCGTGGACGGCCTGATCACGGGCGAGGAGAACATGCTCCTGATGGCGGACCTGCACCACCTCTCCAGGAGCGAGGGGCGGCGGGTCGCCGCCGAACTGCTGGAACGCTTCGACCTGGTGGAGGCCGCGAAGAAGCCCGCCTCCACCTACTCCGGCGGCATGAAGCGCCGCCTGGACATCGCGATGACCCTGGTCGGGAACCCGCGGATCATCTTCCTCGACGAACCCACCACCGGCCTCGACCCGCGCTCCCGCCACAACATGTGGGGCATCATCCGCGACCTGGTCGCCGACGGAGTCACCGTCCTGCTCACCACCCAGTACCTGGACGAGGCCGACGAACTCGCCGACCGCATCGCCGTACTGAGCGACGGAAAGATCGCCGCGGAAGGCACCGCCGACGAACTCAAGCGCCTCGTCCCCGGCGGACACGTACGACTCCGCTTCTCCGACCCGGACACGTACCGGCGCGCCGCCACCACCCTCCAAGACGTCTCCCGGGACGACGAAGCACTGTCACTTCAGATCCCCAGCGACGGCAGCCAGCGCGACCTGCGCACCATTCTCGACCGGCTGGACTCCGCCGGCATCGAAGCCGACGAACTCACCGTCCACACCCCCGACCTCGACGACGTCTTCTTCGCCCTGACCGGCCCCACCGTGCCGAGTCAGCCGAACCAGGCCAGTCAGTCCAGCCAGCCCAACCCGCCCAGCCAGTCCAGCCAGTCCAGCCAGTCCAAGGAGACAGCCCGATGAGCGCCCTCTCACTCGCCGTCCGCGACTCGTCAACCATGCTGCGCCGCAACCTCCTGCACGCACGGCGCTACCCCTCCCTCACCCTGAACCTGCTCCTCACCCCGATCATGCTGCTCCTGCTCTTCGTCTACATCTTCGGAGACACGATGGGTGCTGGCATCGACGGCGGCACGGGCCGCTCCGCGTACATCGCCTATATCGTCCCCGGCATCCTGCTGATGACCATCGGCAGCACCGTCGTCGGCACCGCGGTGTCCGTCTCGGGCGACATGAACGAGGGCATCATCGCCCGCTTCCGCACCATGGCCATCTACCGGGGGTCCGTGCTCTTCGGGCACGTCGTCGGCAGCGTGCTGCAGTCGATCATCAGCGTCGTCCTCGTCGGTGCCGTCGGCGTCGCCATGGGCTTCCGCTCCACGGATGCCACCGTCCTGGAGTGGCTGGCGGCATTCGGGCTGCTCGTGCTCTTCGCCATGGCGCTCACCTGGATCGCGGTCGGCATGGGCATGGGCAGTCCCAACGCCGAGGCCGCCAGCAACAACGCCATGCCGCTGATCCTCCTGCCCCTCATCTCCAGCGCCTTCACCCCGGTCGGCTCCATGCCGGGCTGGTTCCGGCCGATCGCCGAGTACCAGCCCTTCACCCCGGCCATCGAGACCCTGCGCGGCCTGCTGCTCGGCACCGAGATCGGCAACAACGGATGGCTCGCCATCGCCTGGTGCGTCGGCCTCGCGGTGCTCGGCTACTTCTGGTCGACCTCACAGTTCAACCGCGACCCGAAGTGACCACGTGACCGCGCAGGCCACCGCCTCCCGCAACTCGCCCCGCCCCAGGGCGGCGTACACTGACACGGCGTCGGAGTACGCCGCCCCGTCGGCTTTCCCGGCCGGCCGCCCTGTCGGGGCCCACAGCGTGCGGGATGGGCCCCGAATGAGCTGAAACAGGAAGCTCGGCAGTTGCTCTTGGCCGTCACGGGTGGCGAGCCTGCCGACCTGGGCCGGGCACCGCGTCGCGTGTGGGCGGGCCGTGGCACCGCGGGCCGGAAAAGGCAGTGGAGTGGCTGGTCGCCGTGGGTGGCTCGGGTGGCCACTGCGACCGCAGAACACGTGAACCCTTCGTCGGGGCGCGCTTTCGTCGGCTGAGGTTCCGTACGGGCGAGTAGATGGCTCAGCGGGTGAGATCCGTGCAGAAACGGCGGCTGCCTGGGGCCATGACGCTCGGTCAGGACAGGCGCGGGTGCCAGCCCTGAGGGGCATCGCGTCGCTGCCTGGTGCGGCTCTTCTTTTATAAGAGGCGCCGAGCAAAGCGCCTCTCTGACCTGCACCTTTAGAAAATGATCATGCTCTGGCCGACACATTTTGCGATCGAAATGTTAACCTGGCCAGCACATTTTGCCTCAAAAGTTAGGCTCAGCCTAACTTTCAAAAATGGTCTCGGGGCCCGCAAAGTCGCAGGTCAGGGGTGCTTGGCCGGTCGGTGAATCCGTCGATTTCGCGAAAATGGGCCGGAACGGGCCGTCCGAAATGCACTGAAATGTCGACGCGAAAATTAGGCTCAGGCTAACTTTCGGTCCTCCTGGGCGAAAAAACTTCGGCTCAGCCTAACTTTTTTCGCCAAGCCCGACCTCGCCGTGACCCGGGACGTGTCCAGCCGTTAAAAGTTAGGCTCAGCCGAACTTTTGGACGCTCAAAAGTAAGGCTCAGCCTAACTTTTGGGGCAGCCTCGGACCGCCTGAGCATCAAGGAGGGGCAGTGGCACATGAAATGCCGTCGCGCCCACAGCGTCGGCCCCAAGCGATTCCGCCCGCTGCCTCCTCGCAGGAGAGGGACGCCGCGTACGACGACATCCTCAGTCTGCTGGGGGAGCAACTGGGCTCGACCGTCCAGACGGGAGCTGTGCCACAAGCTGGGAAAGGCAAGCTCAAGGGCGTCACCTTCGAGTACGAGACCGACCCGCGCTCCGTTCACAACTTTGCCGGAGGCGCCGGATACAGCCTCGCCAGCAACTGGTTCACGCAGTTACTCCCTCAGCTCTTCGTCGCCAACGGAATCACCAAGAGCCAACTGTGCGTGTTCCTGTATGTAGCGGGTGGGCAGAGGCCTGGCACCGGGACCGCGGAGTGCACCCAACAGGAGATCACCGACGGCCTGAACGCGCTTGCGGTCAAGAATCCCGGCGCCAAGATGATCACCAGACCCACCGTCAACCGTGCTGTCCGAGCGCTCTGTGAGTACAAGTGGCTCGAGTCCGCTGGAAACGGGCGCATCCGCCTCAACGTGACGCTTTGGTTCCAGGGCAACAGCGCAGCCCAACTTGAGGTGCTGGCCAGGATCGCCGCGGATCACGATGACGATCCAACGGCATTTCCGCACAGCATCGGCCCTGTGATGGTCCACCATCAGGAAGAGCTGGACCTTAACCTGAACGGGGAAGTGCCCGAGAGCGCCTGAAGGAAGCGCGCAGGGCGATGTCCGTCAGCAGAACAAGCACATTCGATACGGAGGATGGCACTCATGGCCGTTGCCGTCATGTCGCCGCTCGTTGCTGAGCGCATCTGGGCGCTGCCGATCGGGGCGGCTCCGGTGAAGTTCCTCCAGTACCTGATCTTCCGGAGCGAGAACGGCGGGGCGCTGCCCAGTCAGCGCGAGATGGCGGTGGAATACAAGGTGAAGCCGCCCACCGTCAGCGCGCTGATGGAGCCGCTCTTCGAGCTGAACCTCGTGCTGCGCTCCGGTGGCGAGGGTCGAGGGGGCAACCGCTACCGGCTCCATCCTCTCGTCGCCAAGTACGGGAGCACGACGGACATGGAAGCCGCCTTCGCGTACGCCCTCGAGGAGATGAAGAGCGGCAAGCTGCCGGCCATCCGCCTTCCGGAGTACCGGGCCGCGCCGCCGGCCGAGGGGCGCCCCGACCTTCGTATCGCCTGATCCGTCTGCGTGCAGGAAGTCCCGCCACCGGTGGCGGGACTTCCTGAGTTCGGGGCCCGAGCGCGACCTTCAGTCGCTTCAGTCGCTGTTGAGGGGCGTGCGGCAGCTCTGACCTGCGTCTTGGTGCGCCACTCGGTCAGCTACTCAAAACGCGTCGCCGTCGGCGCAGTCGTACCCGCAACCTGATTACGATTCAAAAACAGGGCAACCGGTTTGTTTTGTGGCGAGTGAAGACGCTGCTCATGCAATACGAGGTGGGGGAGCGGATCACTCTTCGAACTGCCGGCCCTTACGGGCGCACGTACGGGTGACGACGTCAGGCGACGGGACCGGTGAGCACCGAGACGAAGACGGTCTGCTCATCCTGGTGACCGGTGACCTCGAGCGTCACCGTGTTGCCTGCCTCGGGCGTTACGCGGGTGACCTCCACCCAGCAGGGGCGGTCGAGTTCGGCGTACCGGTGGAAGTCGTTGGAGGCGCTGGCGGGGGTGAACGATTTGGGCGCCATCAGAGCGCAGGCCGCCTGCCGGGCTCCTTCGAGCAGGACCATGCCGGGCACGTGGTCGCCCTTGTGGTCGAAGAGGATCGGGTGGTTGAGATCCGGCGTGAGCAGCCATCGCGAGGGTGCGTCGGTGGGGGAGAGCACCACGTCCGTGGTGAACGTCCGGCCTACCGTGGCCGGGGGCAAGGGCGCGCGTACCGGGTGCGGCTTCGTGGCGGCGACGGGCGGGTGGTCGGCGCGGTGGGCGCGCAGGCGGTTGTAGACCGCCGGCGGGATGACGGAGAACTGCCCTCCGCCGGTGGCCAGCAGCTGTCCGTTCCTGCGGATGGCGAATTCGAGCTGCAGACGGCTGGCCACGCCCCTGCGCCGGACGATGTCCGTGCACCGTGCTTCGAGGTCGAAGTCGGTCGGACCCGACTCGATGCGCAGATTCGACATGTCGGTGGTGTACGTGATGTTCGACATCACGAAGTTGTGCCCGAGCGGCACACCGAACTCCACGTGGGCGAGGTAGATCCCGGCCTGGCGGAACGTCTCCGCAGCCTGCAGCGGGTCATGGCTCGCCCCGTCGAGGCTCCGGAACAGCGTGTGGGCTCGGGGCCATTGGCCGGTGAGCGAGAAGCGCAGACCGTCGCGGGTGTCGCAGCCGGTGAGGAACACCTCGGCCAGGGAGTCGCGGTGTACGTACTCCTTCGCGACCGTGGTGGTCAGCCGAGGTGCGGCCGACAGCGCAGATCTGGCTTCAGCAGTGGTCAGACTCATGGGGGCCCCCGTCTTGAAACCTGTGTTCGGCGACGCCATATAAGATACGGACCTACCGGTTTTCTTCAATCGGCTCAAAAGTAAAGGGTTGGGCAAGTCCCGTCTGTTTACTTGAACCTTTCATTCCGTTTCTTCACTTCTCCCGCGCAATCGGCGACTTAAATAAAGGGATGAATCCAGACATAAAGTGCACGAGATCAACTTGCTGTCGCGCACGGCTGTCTTCGCTTGAGCGAAAAAAACCTGTCGCCTGGTTTTCTTTGGTCACTACAGGGTGAACGTGTCTCAGTGGTGCGTATGGAAACCAACTGTTCCCGTCGCCGACCCTCGCGAGCTGGCCCGTCGTCGTGGCGGGGGAGTCGAGGGCGGGCAGCTCCAGCGCTTCACAGGGAAAGATGATCAGCTGGACGAGACTGAATCGCGCGTCGCACTACTAAACCAACCAGCCGTGCGGTTTGCTAAGGTGTGCACGAGTCAAGCCGGAGATCCTCGGGTAAATCGGGCAGCCGAATCTCGGCGCCTTCCCCAGGTCAGAGGAGGACATGATGGTCAAGCAGGCGCGAGCGGCTGTGACACGTCAAGCCCTCATCTCGGCGGCGGCGGAGGTGTTCGGTGCCGATGGGTACGCGATGGCAACGCTCCCGGCAATCAGCGGCCGCGCCGGCGTGAGCTCGGGGGCCCTGCACTTCCACTTCCCCAACAAGGACGCTCTGGCCGTCGCGGTGGAGAGCGCCGCCGCCGAGTCGGTCCGCGTGCTGACCGAGGAGTGCACGTCGGCCGTGGGGGGCCGGTTGCAGTCACTCGTCGACGCCGTGTGCCGGCTGATGGTCGCCGTCACTTCCGACCCTGTGGTGAGGGCGGGTTTCCGGCTGGGCGGCGATCCCTCCCGCAAGAGCGAGGCGAAGCTGTACGACTGGTGGCACGGATGGGTGCAGGAAGCCATCGCCCAGGCGTACGACGAGGGGGAGTTGGCCGACGGTGTCTCGGCCGACGACGCGGCGGTCGTCATCGTCGCGGCGACGGTCGGGCTGGAGACGCTCGGTGCGGTGGATCCGTACTGGCTGTCGGCCGAGCGGGTGTCTCAGCTGTGGTCGTTCGCGCTGCCGAGGCTCGGCGCCGCCGAGCGGTGACCCTCGACAGCGCCGGGCGGTGAGGGTGTGCGGCGCGGGTAGTGGTGAGGGTGTGCGGTGCTGAGCGGTGAGGCGTGCGGCACGTGTAGCGGGAGCGGGAGCGGGAGCGGTAGCGCCTGTGCTTGCACCTCTGGCCCTGTCTGTGCCTGCGCCTGTGTCTCGTGTCTGTCTGTGCGTGCACCTCTGATCATGCCTGTGCGTGTATCTCTGGCCTTGGTTGTGGGTGCGTCGCGGGCCGGGGAAGTGTCTCCAGGGGTGAGTCGAACAGGTAAAACAGTCCGCTCAGTTTGGTAATCACGACGCAACGAAACGGCTTTCGGTGACGTTCTTCCGCTCCAGTTGGGCTTGTTGGGTGCTTTAGGGTTGATTTGCGAGTCCTGCTCGAGGATCACTGGTGCGGCGGACGAGAGGAAACAGGCGGGTCGGTTTGGTATTGACATACCGCTCGTGCTGTTTTTAAATCAGGGAAGTCAGCAACAGTTCCGGATGGCCCGAGGCCACCCGGAGATGACGGGGAGACGGTGTGGACATCGACGTACTCGGCACGCTTGTCGTGCGGGAAAAGGGCACTTCGATCACACCGACCGCGCCCAAGCCCCGGCAGGTACTCGCCCTGCTGGCTCTGCACGCCGACGAAGTGGTGCCCGTGGGGACGCTGACCGAGGAGCTGTGGGGAGCCGAACCTCCGCGCAGCGCACGCCCCACCCTGCAGACCTACATCCTGCAGCTGCGCGAACTGATCACCGTCGCCCTCGAGCGCGACGGCGACGAGCGCCGCACGGCCAAGGACGTCCTGCTCACCGTCCCGGGCGGCTATCTGCTCAAGGGCGGCGAAGGCACCCATGACGTCCAGGAGTTCGAGCGCCTGGCCGGTATGGGGTACCGGTCCATGGACGCCGAGGACTTCCCCGAGGGTGCCCGGCTGCTGCGCGAGGCGCTCGCGCTGTGGACCGGCCCGGCCCTGGCCGACGTACACACCGGCCCTCATCTGGACACCCAGATCAAGCGGCTGGAGGAGAGCCGGCTGTGTGCGCTGGACCAGCGCATCGAAGCCGACCTCAAGCTCGGCCGGCACCGGGAACTGCTCTCCGAACTGACCGTGCTGCTGAGCAGGTACTCCACCCACGAGAGCCTGTGCGGCCAGTACATGCTGGCTCTGTACCGCTCCGGACGGCGCGGCGAGGCCCTGGACGCCTACCAGCGGCTGCGCTCCACCCTGGTGCGCACCCTGGGGCTCGAACCCTCGCCCGCGCTGGCCAAACTGCAGCGCTCCATCCTCATGGCCCGGCCCGAGGGCGTCACGGGGACGGGCGGCATACGGCTCGCCGAGATCGGCTGACCAGCCGGAACGCTCCGTCGGCACCCCATGGCCCGGGAGTGCCCCTCTCCGACGGCGTTCAAGGGCTTCTCGAGGTGTGCCACCCAGCCTGGGGTGCATCAGGAGGAGGGCAGCCATGTCGGCTGAGCGAGGGCACTCGACCCAGCGCACCATGTCCGTGGCCGCCCCGGCAGGAGTCGTCTACGGGATGCTCGCCGACGCCGTGCGCTGGCCGGTCTTCCTCCCCTCCCACCTCCACGTCGAGCGCATGGACTTCGACGGCGTGGACGAGCAGCTGCGCGTATGGGATCTGACGGACGGAAACGTCCGCTCCTCGCACACCCGGCGCACCCTCGACCCGCAGGCCAGGTCCATCGAGTTCGAGCAGCGGACCGGGGACCGGGCGGACGCGCCCACCACCGGCCGCTGGAGCGTCGAAGCCGACGGTGACGAGCGCTCCACACTCACGCTCCGCCAGGACGGCGCCGCCGCCGAGCAGGACGTACCCGCCCAGTTGCTCCAGGTCCGCGAGATGGCCGAGCGCTGGGAGAGGCTGGACGAGCTGCTCGTCGCCTTCGAGGACAGCGTGCACGTCGAGGGCCCCAGCGAGCTCGTCTACGACTTCCTCTACCGCATGGAGGACTGGGTCGAGCTCATTCCGCACGTCGAGTGGACTCTCGTACGGGAGGACCAGCCCGGCGTCCAGCTGGCGGCCATGGACACCTGTGCCGAGGACAGCGGCGAGACCGTCACCGTGGAGAGCGTACGGCTGTGCTTTCCGCACGCCGGACGGATTGTCTACAAGGAGACACTGACACCGGAGCCGATCGCCTCGCACAGCGGGGAGTGGTCGCTGCTGCCGGACGAGTCGGGCGTGAGGGTCGTCTCCACCCATCAAGTGATGCTCAGGGAAGAGGCCATCGGGCGGTCCCTGGGCGAGCACGCCACCCCGGCGGACGCCCGGCACCACGTGCGTACGTGGCTGGGGCGGGCGAGCACCGAGGCGCTGGGACTGGCCAAGTGGCATGCGGAGAGCGCCGTCCGCCGCCTGCGATGAAGACGATCAGGAGGCTCCGATGACCCTCACCCGGCCGGCTCCGGTCACGGCGCCGAGCACCCCGCCCGCGTCACGGAAGGAGCCTTTGCAGGCCGCCGCCCGTACGTACGCCGAGCTGCCGCCCCCGGTCGACGCGGCGTTGCGGGCCATGCGGCTCGACGCGCTGCTCGGGGACCCCGCAGACGCCGCCAATCCGTACGGCCGTGCCGCGCTGGCCGACCGTGTCCGGGCCGGCCGGCTGCCCGTACCCGGCGCTCTGCACGACGAGTTCGTGCCCCGGACGGACGGCGGGCACTTCACCACCGCCGAGCAGCTGGCCCGCGCACTGCGTCCGCTCTTCCGCCGGGATCTGGCGCTGAGCCAGGCATGGGGTGTGCGCCCGCTGCTCGTCGCCGACGACGGCACCGGCTGCGCGCCCGCCCGTGCCGGGGAGCTGGCCGCACTGCTCGGGCCGGCCGCGCTGATCGCGGTGACGGGCACCGTGCTGCGCGACGCCGTGCGCGTCGTCGACGCCCGGGGCCGCCACGAGCCGGCCGTACGCCAGTGGCACGGCACGCTCGCCGAGGCCTTCGCCGACCTGCTGGCCTGCGAGAGCCTGGTGGCCGTGGCCCTGCGCTCCCTCGAACTGCCCGACGCCGAGGCGGCCCCCGCGCTGATCGCCGCGGTCGGCTACGTCGTGCCGCTGGTGGCCGCTGATGTCCGCAACGCGCTGGACCTCGTGCTGCACGAGACCGGGTCCGGGCCCGGCAGCCCTCGCGCCCGCGCGCTCGACAAGATCACCGAGGACCTCGCGCTCGCCGCGGTCGACTGGGTCGCCTCGACGGTCAGCCAGGTGAAGCTGGTGCGCGAACTGACCGAACTGACCGATGCCGTACCGGACGGGAGGAGCCCGGACCCCGAAGGCGCCGGGGCCCGCACCCTGTTCCGGCTCGGTGAGCCGGTCGCCCCCGGCATTCCGGCCGCCGAGTGCCACCGGGCGCTGGCCGCCGCCCTGCCCGCCGCGGCCGCGCGGCTCGCCGACGCCGGAGATCCGGCCCATGTCGCGCTCGCCCGCGCCGCCCGGCGGCTGACGACCGAACAGCGCACCCTGCGGCAGCCGTTGCGCCGGGCAGCCCACGCCGACCCCGCCGATCCGTCGGTACGGGCCCTGGCCGACCGGCAGGCCCTGCTCCTGCTGGCCGCCGCCGTGCTCGGCGTCCGCGAGGCCGCCGCCGACGCGCCCGGCACCTGCATCGGCACGCCCGACTGGGCCCTGCTCGCCCTCGTCCGGGTCACCGAACGGCTCGATGTGCCGCTGCCCACCGGCCTGGCCGATCCGCGCGACAACGTCTGGGCCGTGCTGGCACACCGGGTCCGCCACCACGTCGACGTCGACGTGTACGCCACGAGACTTCTGTGGTGAGCGGGCCGTGGAACCCGTGCGCGAGGAGCAGGCCGTGAACGCCGCACCGGACCCCGCGGCGCCGCTGCACGTGGCGGGCCCCGACGGTCCCTGGGAACCGGTCCGCGACGTACTCGAGTCCTCGCGTCCCGCCATCGTGCACACCACCTGGGGCGAGTGGCTGACCGCGGCGCTGCTCGATCCGGAGCTGCGCGTCACCCTGGGCCGCGACTGGCAGCGCTACCGGCACACCCCCAGTGCGGCCGGCCGGTTCCGCTTCGCCGTGTCCCGCGTCGTCATGCGGCACACGGCGGCGGCGGTGCTCCAGGTGCCCCCGAGCTCGCTCGACCTCACCTACCGGCCCGGCGGGCGCCCTCAGCTGCGCGGTCTCGGCGAGGAGCTCGAGGTGAGCCTCGCCCACACCGAGGACCTCATCGTCGTCGGCGTGAGCGCCACGGGGCCCGTCGGCGTGGACGTCGAACCCCTCGGCCGTTCCGTTTCCTTCGAGCTGCTGCGCGAGCACGTGTGCACACCCGAGGAGGCGGCGGCGCTCGCCGCCGCGCCCGAGTCCGAACGTTCGCTGCGGCTGCTCAATCTGTGGACGCTGAAGGAGGCGTACACCAAGGCGCTCGGGCAGGGGCTGCGGCGCAGCTTCGGCGCGATCGCCTTCGGCCGGGACTCCGAAGGACGTACGGTCCTCGCCGACGACGAGCCCCGCACCTGGGACTTCGCCACCCATGTCATCCAGGGCCGGTACCTGGCGAGCATCGCGCACCGCCGCCTGCCCGGAGCCACGGTGCCACCGCTGCCCGATCCCGGCGCACCGGCCTGGTCCGTCCCCCCGCCCGCCCCCGCCGCACAGGTCCCGGGGCAGCAGAGGCCGGGCAGCGGATGAGCGAGGACAGCGGGGACCTGGTGTTCGCGGTGGTTCACCAGCCGGTTCCCGAGACGTCCGGCCTGCCCTTCGAGCTGGAGCTGTGCGGTCCGCTAGGCACCGGGCGGGCCGAGGCGGTCGCGGCCCGGGTGGCCCAGCGCCACCGCGCGTACTCGGTCTCCGTGGACGCCGCCGGGGCCGGCCGCCACATCCTGCGCATCGCCCAGGCGCACGGGCCCCCCGCCCGGCCCGGTGCCGCGGTCCTCGCAGATGTCCTGGCATTGGCGGCCGGGGCCCGCGACACGGTCACCACCGCGGGACACCAACGCGACCTGATACGCGCCGCGGTGAGCGGCCCGGCGGACGGCCATGTCGGCCAGCTCACCTGGAACTGGACGGGGCCGATCGACCTGGGCCGGCTCGCCGACGCCTGGCTCTCCGTCGCCGACCGCGAGACCGTCCTGCGGGCGTCCTTCGACTGGACGCACCTGCCCCGGCTGGTGCTGCACGAGTGGGCCGAGATCGAGATCGCCCGCCTCGACCACACCTCCGTCAGCTGGAGCGACCTGGTCGAGCGCGACCGCCTGCGGAGTTTCGCGCCGCACCGGCCCGGCCTGCTCAGGGTGACGCTGCTGGACGGGCCGCCGAACTCCGAGGGGGAGCGCCCGCCCACCCGGGTCCTGCTCACCTATCACCAGGCGCTCCTGGACGAACGCGGCGTCCACCTCCTGCTGAGGGAGTTCTACCGGGCCTACGCACGCGGCGGCGTCCTGCCCGGCGGCGACCGGCGCCCCGATGTGCGCGACCACGCCCTGTGGCTGGCCCGCCAGCACACCGGCGCGGCCCGCGCCTACTGGGCGACGGCCGCGCCACCGCCGGAGGCGATCGTGCGCCCCGGGCTGGGGGGCGGGCGTCCGACCGGGTACACCGGTGTCGGACGCGTCCAGCGGCGGCTGCGGCCCTCGCAGACCGTCAGGCTGCGTACCTGGGCGGCGATGCGCGGGGCCGGGGAGTCCAGCGCCCTGCACGTCGTGTGGGCGTTGCTGCTGTACCGGGCGGTGGGTGCCACGGGCGCCGCCCCGGTCAGTTTCGGCGTGCACCTCTCGGGCCGGGACGTGCCGATGGAGGGCGCGGGAGGCATACCGGGGCTGCTGGGCAATCCGCTGCCGATGACGGTCAACGTCGACCCGGTCGCCCCGCTGGCCGGTCTGCTGCAACAGGCGCGCGACGCCGCACTGGACCTGGCCGTCCACGCGTGGGTGCCCGTCGACCGGGTCCGGGTCTGGAGCGGCCGCGATCCGGACGCCGAACTCTTCGGCACCGGTGTCGTGTTCGACAACCGGCTCGAACTGCCCGAGACACTGCTGACCGAGCTGCGCGGCCAGGGCATCCAGGTGGACACCCCGCGCAGCATCAGCGGTCACCCCGGGCTGCCGCTCACCCTGGCGGCGCACCACGACGCCGACGGCGGACTGGCCCTGACGGCGATGTACGACCGTCAGTATCTGGGGGACGTGGACGCGTCGGCGCTGCTCTCGCACTGCGTACGTCTGCTGCGCTCCCTGCCCGACCACCGCGATACGCAGTCCACCGTCGGCAACGTCCTGGAGCTGTTGCAGGGTTTCGAGGTGCCCCGGGTGATGCCGCGCCTGCCCGAACCGGACGGACCCGATGTGGTGGTGCTGCGCACCGGACTGCCTTCGGCGGACGTCATCGTGCTCGTGCGGGCCCCGGGTGTTCCGGCGGGGGCCTACGAGACTCTGGTACGTGATCACCGCGGCCCGGAACGGATCGTGAGCCTGCGGGCCGGCCCGGCCGGGGCGCCGTCCGCGCCCGCGCTGCACCGGCTGCTGGGCCCGGAGCGGCGGCTGGTGCTGTGCGGGGCCGGTCCCGGGGGCGCGGTCGCCTACGAGCTCGCGTGCACGGCCGAGGGGAACGCGGTCACGGCCGTGGTCATGACCGGGGTCGGCGACGGTCCCGAGTGCGCCCGCGCACTGGCCATGGGCCTGGAGTCCGTGCGCGCCAAGAGCCTTTGAGCTGCTGCTGAGCGGTTCTCCAGCAAAGCCGGAGCGGTTCTTTAGCGGCTTGACCGACGGTGTCGGAAACGCTGGAGGTGGGGCATGGGTGATTCGGACCGCGCAGAGGCCGCCCTGCGCATTGAGCGCGGGCGGGCCACCGACGAGGAACTGGCCGCGCTCACGGTGGTGCTGCTCGCCCTGCGGGCGGACGACCCGGAGCAGGAGGGGTATCCGATCAGCGGCTTTCCGCAGTGGAGCCGGCAGCTTTCCTACCGAGCTCCGCGCAGCTGGCAATGACGCGGACATCCGCGTCCCAGGAAGGGATCTGACGACATGTCGATGACCATCGCCCCCGCAACCGACCAGCTCGAGCCGGCCGACATCCGCGGTCGCGTGGCGGAGCTGCACGAGATCCGTGCGGCGGCGGAGCGGGGACCGAGCACGAAGGCGACCGAGGCCCAGCATGCGAAGGGCAAGCTGACGGCGCGTGAGCGCATCGAGCTGCTCTTCGATCCGGGGTCGTTCAGTGAGGTCGAGCAGTTGCGCCGGCACCGGGCGACCGGGTTCGGCCTGGAGGCGAAGAAGCCGTACACCGATGGTGTGATCACCGGCTGGGGGACGGTCGAGGGCCGTACGGTCTTCGTCTACGCGCACGACTTCCGGATCTTCGGCGGCGCTCTGGGCGAGGCCCACGCCACCAAGATCCACAAGATCATGGACATGGCCATCTCGGCCGGTGCCCCGCTGGTGTCGCTGAACGACGGCGCCGGCGCCCGTATCCAGGAGGGTGTCTCGGCGCTCGCCGGTTACGGCGGAATCTTCCAGCGCAACACCAAGGCGTCGGGGGTGATTCCGCAGATCAGCGTGATGCTGGGCCCGTGCGCGGGTGGCGCGGCCTACTCCCCGGCGCTGACGGACTTCGTCTTCATGGTCCGTGAGACCTCGCAGATGTTCATCACCGGACCGGACGTCGTGAAGGCGGTCACCGGTGAGGAGATCACCCAGAACGGCCTCGGCGGCGCCGATGTGCACGCCCGGACGAGCGGGGTCGCACACTTCGCGTACGACGACGAGGAGACCTGCATAGCGGAGGTCCGCTACCTGCTGTCGATGCTGCCGCAGAACAACCGCGAGAACCCGCCCAAGACCCCGACATCGGATCCGGTGGACCGTCGCTCGGACGTGCTGCTGGATCTGGTGCCGGTGGACGGCAACCGCCCGTACGACATGGCCAAGGTCATCGAGGAGCTCGTCGACGACGGGGACTACCTCGAGATCCACGAGCAGTGGGCGCGCAACATCATCTGCGCCATGGCCCGGCTGGGCGGCGAGGTCGTGGGCATCGTCGCCAACCAGCCGCAGTCGCTGGCCGGTGTCCTGGACATCGAGGCGTCCGAGAAGGCCGCGCGGTTCGTCCAGCTGTGCGACGCCTTCAACATTCCGCTGGTGACCCTGCTGGACGTGCCGGGCTTCCTGCCCGGCGTCGATCAGGAGCACGGTGGAATCATCCGGCACGGCGCGAAGCTGCTGTACGCGTACTGCAACGCGACGGTGCCGAGGATCTCGCTGATCCTGCGCAAGGCCTACGGCGGGGCGTACATCGTCATGGACAGCCAGTCCATCGGTGCCGACCTCACCTACGCCTGGCCCACCAACGAGATCGCGGTGATGGGCGCGGAGGGCGCGGCCAACGTCATCTTCCGCCGGCAGATCGCCGAGGCCGAGGACCCGGAGGCCATGCGCACCCGCATGGTCAAGGAGTACAAGACCGAGCTGATGCACCCCTACTACGCGGCCGAGCGCGGACTGGTCGACGACGTCATCGACCCGGCCGAGACCCGTGCGGTCCTCGTCAGGTCCCTGGCGATGCTGCACGCCAAGCACGCCGATCTGCCGTCCCGCAAGCACGGAAACCCTCCGCAGTAGTCCGCCGGGCCGGGGCCCGCCCGCCGTCTCCCGCGGAAGCGGATCTCTGTTGCGCTGACAGAAAACAGCACGACCGGTACGCTCTTGACAGACCGCTTGTGCTGTTTTGATGTCGGGCCGGGGCACGGACCCGAGGACGTGAGGGAGACGGCGTTGGACATCGACGTACTCGGAGCGCTGGCTGTGCGGGAGAACGGGGTGTCCATCACCCCCACCGCGCCGAAACCACGGCAGGTCCTGTCCCTGCTGGCGCTCAACGCCGACCGCGTCGTGCCGGTCACGGATCTGACCGAGGAGCTGTGGGGCGGCAGGCCGCCCCGCAGCTCCCGCACGACTTTGCAGACCTATGTGCTGCAACTGCGCGAGTGCATCAACCGGGCTCGCCAGGAAGCCGATGCCAAGGACGTCCTGATGACCCTGCCGGGCGGCTACCTGCTCGTCTCCGGCGGCGACAGCGATGTACGCAGGTTCGAGCGGCTCGTCGGCGAGGGGTACCGGGCCATGGACGCGGAGTCCTTCACCGAGGCGTCCGACCGCCTGGGCCGGGCGCTCAAGCTGTGGACCGGCACGGCGCTCGCCGACGTCCAGCACGGTCCGCTCCTGCAGACCGAGGTCAAACGGCTGGAGGAGAGCCGGCTGTGCGCGCTCGACCAGCGCATCGAGGCCGACCTGCACCTGGGGCGCCACCGTGAACTGCTCGCCGAACTGACCGTACTGACCAGCCGTCACCGCACCCACGAGAATCTGCACGCGCAGTTCATGCTGGCCCTCGCCCGCTCCGGCCGGCGCGGCGAGGCCCTTCAGGCCTACGGGCACCTGCGCACCACCCTCCTTCAGGACCAGGGCCTCGAACCGTCTCCGAGGCTCCAGCGGCTGCAGCACTCCATCCAGGCCGCGGTCGCCGACCTGCCGGGAGTACCTCTGCTGGCCGCGGGCTGACCCGCACGGGCGGTGCCCGGGGCCTGACTCCCTCGCGGGAGCGAGGCACCGGGCACCGGTTCACCTCGTACGGCGATGCGGCAGGGCGGGGTTCCTCAGCACAATGCGTAGACGGCCACCCGAGCGACACCACTTGGAGACGCCCACATGACTGCCGCGCCCCACCTGCTCAGGCACCTCCCGCAGACACCCGTCGCCGATGTGCTCGCCGAACTCACCGCGATCCTTGCGGGGTTCGTGCACGTCGAGGCGCACTCCGTCGATGCCGGGCAGACCTTCACGGCGCTGGGCATGGACTCCCTGCTGAACGCCCAGTTCCTCGCCATGGTCAACGCCCGGTACGCCACCTCCGTACCGGCGGACGCGCTGTACCGGTACCCGACGCCGCAGGCACTGGCCGCCCATGTGGCAGGCCGGCTGGGTGCCGACGCCGCGCCCGCGCCCGCCCCCGCCCCCGTGCCCGCCGCGCAGCCGGTCCGGACCGGCGCGCCCGGCGGTGACGTCCCGCGGACTCTGCGCGAGCAGCTGGCAGGGATCCTCGGCTGCGCACCGGGCGACATCAACGCCACGGCCCCGTTCACCGTGCTGGGACTCGACTCCATCCTCGCCGCGCAGTTCGTGGAGGGGATCAACCGCACCTGGGGCCTCGGCGAACGGTCCGCCCTGTTCTACGAGCACCCCGACCTCGCCTCCGTGACCGCCTACGTCGGGGAGCGCGTGGCCCCGGGCGGCAGCGGGCCCTCCCCGGCCGAGGCAGGGACGCCCCTCACCGCGCCGCAGTCCGCGGCCGAGCTCGAGGCGCTGCTCGACGCGGTCCGCGACGACCTGATCGGCATCGACCAGGCGGCCCGGCTGCTGGACACCAGGACGGTCTGAGGCGAAGGACGCGTTGAACAGATGGACAACAGGGAAATCCTGACGCGCTTCAAGAGCGGTGCTCTGGGCCGTCAGCAGGTCCTCGCGCTGCTGTCGGGCACGGCGCCGGCCGGCCCCGCGACGCAGAACGGGGCGGCGCAACTGCCGGCCGCCCGGCCCGTGACCTTGCCGGAAGTCCGGCTCGCCTCTCCCGCCCAACTCGACCGGGGCGTACGTGAGAACCCCCGGGAGGCCGTCCGGCGCGCCGCCGCACCGTACGACGAGGGATTTGCCGTCATCGCCGTCGAATGCCTCTTCCCCGGGGCCGCCGGTCTGGCGGCCTTCTGGGAGACGGGGCTCGGGCCGGCGGAGCGCTCCATGACCGGGGACGGCGCAGCGGGGTTCCTCTTCGACGCGGCGGACGCCTTCGACCCCGGGCCGTTCCGCCTGGGCCCGGCCGAGGCGGCCTCGACGGACCCCCGGGAGCGGCTGCTGCTGCACTGCGCCTGGCAGGCACTGGAGGACGCCGGGTATGCCGGGGCCCGGCTGGACGCGCTGACCGGAGCCGACGGTGAGCGGCGCGGCGTCGGCGTCTTCACGGCCGTCGCCCCCCAGGACCGCGCGCGGCCGGCCGTCGAGGAGTCCGGAGCGGTCGCACCCCGGCTTCCCGCGGCAGCACGCCTCTCGCGCATCCTGGATCTGCACGGCCCCAGCCAGAACGTCGACACCGGCCCCTCCTCGTTCCTCACCGCTGTGCACCAGGCGCTCGGCGCGCTGCGCGCGGGCGAGTGCGCGGCGGCCCTTGTCGCCGCCGCCGAACTGGACGCAGACGGCGGCGGCGTGGCCGTGGTGCTCATCAAACCGCTGGCCGCCGCGCGGTACGCCGGGGACCGGATGCATGCCGTGCTGACCGCGAGTGCGGTGGGCCACCCCGGGCGCGGCGAGTCCGGCGCACTGCGCGAGCGGCTGCGCCGCCGGGTCCTGGACGACGCGGGCGGTGTGCCGGCCGACCGGGTGCGCCTGGAGGAGGACACCGGCAGCGCGGCGGCCCAGGTGGGCCGGGCAGCCGGCGTCGCCATCGGGGCGGCCGCTCTGGTGCGCGCCGTTCTCCAGCTGCGGCACGCCGTTCTGCTCCCGGGGCCGGGCCGCGAGCGCCCCGCGCCCTGGGGGACGGGCCCCGGGGCGGCGCCGCGTACGGCGCTGGCCGGGGTGCACGAGGCGGATGCCCCGCACGCCGTCGTGGTGGTGCAGGAGCCGCCGGTGGTGAGCGACGCGCCCCCGCAGGACCCCGGCCAGGACGAGGGCCCGCAGCTGGTGCTGCTGTCGGCCGCCACCCCCGGGCAGCTGGCCGGCACGGCCGGGCGCTTCGCGGACTGGCTCGCCTCGTTCGAGCACAACGCGGGGCAGAAGCCGCCCGGCCCCGCCGAGGTGGCGCGGGAACTGCGGCTGGGGCGGGCCGTCATGGACTGCCGGCTGGCCGTGGTGGTGCACGACACGGCCCAGCTGATCGATGCGCTGGCCGGGTTCGCGGAGCGCGGCACAGGCTCCGGCGGCGAGGAGACATCGGCCGGGCCGGCCTCGGTGCGCGTCGTGGACCTGCGGGCCGCGACGGCCGGTCCGCTGCTGCTGAGCGAACTCGCCGAGACGCGCGGCTATGTCGGGGCGCTGTGGCGTGGCCGGCGGTTCGAGCAGCTGACGCGGCTGTGGCTGGCGGGTGTCGACGTACTGGCCCAGGACCGCATCGAGCACCCGGCCCCCGTGGTGGAACTGCCCACGAACTCACCGCCGCCCGGACGGTGGCTCGGCGAGGACGCCGGCCCGGGACGCCCGGGACGCCCGGGGAGCACGCGGTGACGGCTGATCTGCGTACCCGGGAGGCCGTCGAGGAGGCGGACCGGGAGACGGACTCCGCCCCCGTGACGCTGTGGCTGTGCTCCAACGACGGCCTCGACCCCGAGACCGCCAGGCTGCTGGCCGACCACTGGCTCGATGCGCAGGAGCAGAAGACCGCGGGGAAGTTCCTCTTCGAACGGGACCGGCTCCAGTACCTGATCGCCCACACCCTCGTACGGCGTGCGCTGTCGCTCGAGGCGGGCCGGGCGGAGGCCGAACTGGTCATCTGGCGTTCGGCGCGCGGCCGGCCCTTCCTTCGCCCGGCCACCGACCGGCTGTCGCAGGACAGCGGCGTGCTGGACTTCAACCTCTCCCATGCCGGCGGCTACAACCTGCTCGGCATCGTGCGCCAGGCCCGTATCGGCGTGGACGTCGAACGGGTCGAGGACCGTGACCAGCAGGCCGTCGCCACGATCCTGAACGCCATCGCACCCCGGGAGCGCGACTGGGCGCAGCAGCCGGGCCCGGGTCGCGAGCGCGACCGGCGGGCCCTGCGCCTCTGGACGCTGAAGGAGGCCTACTCCAAGGCGCGCGGTCTCGGTCTCGGCATCCCCTTCGACAGCTTCGAGTTCACGCTGGACGACGAGCGCGGGGTACGCACCTTCACCCCGCCGGCCGACGACGAGGCCCGCCCCTGGCGGTTCGTCGAACTGGAGCCGGTGCCCGGCGTGCTGGTCGCTGTCGCCGTGCCCGCCGCCGAGGGGGACGCGGACATCCACCTCAACCTCGGCTTCCCCTGGAGCCGGTCCGCGCCCCAGCAGTTCCCTCTGCCCCCACCGGTAGGCAGAAGTCTCTGAAACACCATGAGCTCTCCGAACACCACGAGCGCTCCGGAACACCACGAGCGCTCCGGAACACCACGAGCGCTCCGGAACACCACAGGTTCTCTGAAACTCCACGGGAGAAGCGGGGCCGCCGTTCGCGGTTCTCCGCCGCCCGAAGAAACAGACCGCGCTGCCCTCTTTTGCATTCGCACCCATGCTCTCGAACGGTTCCGATCAAATGCCCGACGCCATGCTTGGGAATTCGCTCGAGGAACGCTTGAGAAATTTACTGAATGTTCGAGAATCCCGCTAGTTTGCCTGCAGCGGAGGCAGAATTCAGGCCACCGGAAGGAAAGCGAGACAAGGAACTCGACGAGTACGGAGGAGACCGTGAGGATTCAGGTTCTGGGTCCGTTGAGTGCCGAGGTCGACGGGGGATCCATCGTTCCGTCCGCGGGCAAGCCGCGGCAGATTCTGGCTCTGCTCGCCCTCTACCCGGGGCGCGTCATGCCCGTGCCCACCTTGATGGAGGAGATCTGGTCGACGGCGCCGCCGCAGAGCGCGCTGACCACGCTTCAGACGTACATCCTCCAGCTGCGCAGACGGCTGGGTACGGCGATGGGGACCGATACGCCCAGCCGGGCCAAGGACATCCTCGCCACCCGGCACGGCGGCTATCTGCTGCAGATCCCCGAGGACTCGGTCGATGTGCACGACTACGAAGGCCTGGTCCGCGAGGGGCAGGCGGCCTTCGAGATCGGTGACAACGTCGTCTCGGCGGCCCGGTTCAGGGCCGCGCTGGACCTGTGGCGGGGTTCGGCACTGGTGGACGTGCGGATCGGCCCGATACTCGACATCGAGGTCCGTAGGCTCCAGGAGAGCCGGCTGATGACGGTGGAGCGGCGCGTCGACGCCGAGCTGAGGCTGGGACGGCATGCCGAACTCATCGCCGAGATGACCGAGCTGACGGCACGCCATCCCCAGCACGAGGGGCTGCACTCCCAGCTCATGGTGGCCCTGTACCGGTCGGGCCGGCAGGCATCGGCCCTGGAGTCCTACCGGCGGCTGCGCATGCGCCTCATCGAGGACCTGGGTGTGGAGCCCTCTCCCCAGTTGCAGCGCCTGCATCAGGCCATGCTGGCGGTCGACCCGCTGCTGGACGTGCTGGCCGGCCCGCGGCACGGCTCCACGTTCGATCTGTTCGCCGCGTGACGTCCACCCCGTCTCGAAGACCTCTCGAGTACCGGCGCGGAGAGTGGGGCACCGTTCCCGCTCCGCCGCCGGCACCAGGAGGTCACCGTGGCCGTGCTCAGACACCTGGACAGTCCCTTGGACGGTCTGCTGCGCCGAGCCGCGGAGCGGTTCGGGGACCGCCCGGCGCTCACCACCCCGGCGGGGACCCTGAGCTTCGCCGAACTGGACCGTGAGGCGGACCGGATCGCCCGCGGCATCCGCCGCACCGTACGGCAGGCGGACGCCGCAGTGGTCGCCGCCTGCACCCTGGACGCCGACTTTCCCGCCGTGTACTTCGGTACGGTGCGCAGCGGGAAGGTGCTGGTCCTGGCCGATCCATCGGCGGGCCCGGCCGCCGTGCACGACGTCTGTACGGCGGCCGGGGCCGAGATCGCCTTCCTGCCCGCCCCGGCGGCCGGGCGGCTCACCGGGAACGGCGCCCTCCCGTCCGGTCCGCACACCGTGATAGCCACGGGCGACGCCACCGGCCACGGTCCGGGCACCGCGATGCGGGCCCTGCTGGACGCCGGCTCCGGCCCGGCCCCGTCCTCGGCGTTCACCGATGCCGACGCGGTGGCGTGCGTACAACGGATCGTGCATCCCACGGCAGGGGTACGGGAGTTGCGTCTGACGCACCGCAATCTGCTGGCCAACGCGGCGCAGACCGCCATCGCCCACGGGCTGGACGCCGACAGCATCGTGGTCAACCACATGCAGGCCTATCACCCCTCCCTGCTGGCGGCGGCCGTGCACGCCGGGGCCGAGCAGGTCCTGGTGGCCGACCCCGACCCGTGCGCGGGCATGACGGCCAGCCGCCGGCTGCGGGCCACCCACTACTACGGCTTCCCGGCCCGGCTGGCCCTGTTGACCGACGACGAACGCTTCGCCACACACGGCGAGTTCCCGCCCACGGCCCATCTGCGCGCCGTGTTCTCGGACGGCACCGCGCTGGAGCCGGGCATCGCCCGGCAGTTGCGCGACACCTTGCGGGTGCCCGTGCTGCAGGGGTACGGGGTCGGCGGGCTGTCCGCGCTCTCCCATGCGCAGGCCCCCGGCTCCCTGCCCGAGCGCGGAGCTGTGGGTGCGCCCCTGCCGGGCACCGAGTGCCGCGTGGTCGACCCCGACACCCGTACGCCCGCGGCGGTGTGGTCCGACGGCGAGGTGGAGATACGCGGGCCGCAGGTGCCGTCCGCACGTCCGGACGGCTGGCTGGCCACGGGGGACATGGGCTACCTCGACCTCGACGGCGAACTTCACCTGGTGACCCGTAAGGTCCCGGCGTTCGCCTGAGGCCTTCCCGCAGGTTCTTTCGACCCCGGACGCCGTCAGCGCCTGGGATGGCGGGGCAGCCCCCGGGCGCCGTCAGCGCCTGGGCCAGCCGATGTCCTCGTCCGACTGGGCCTCCTGGGCCGGCTCGTCGTTCACCTGCCGTTCCCCCTCACCGCTGTGCGCGGTCGGCGGCCGGGCCCGGAAGTGACGCACACGCATGGCCTCATCGGTCGACCCCCTGGCAGCGGACGGGAAACGGGGCAGGTCACGGTCCGGACGCAGACCGGGCCATCGAAAGACTCCCGTGACCCGCTTGAGAACCGCTGGAAGAACGCATGATGTTCGCACGAGAGAGATTCGAGAGGGAGTCGAGAGGGATCCGAGGGGGAATCGAGAGTAGCTCGGTGAGTGTTCGAAGGGGCTTCGGGAACGATTTACGTCAATCGACGGCCGGGGAAAGATCCGGCGATTTTCTCGAGCGGCACTCGATTCGTAAAAAGGTGTCTTGACGGCCACCGGAAGTCCAGCGAATCTCAATAGGGAATTCGCCATGTGCTCTCCCCGCACAGGTGTTGTCCACGACGAAGGAGGCCCTCTCGTGGCCGGTAAGAGCAAGCACATCCAGAAGGCCGAGTCCGACCTCGTGATCGATGAGCCCCTGGACCTGGACTCCGAGGAGTCCATCCTCGGCAACATCGCCCTTCAGTAGGGTCCGTCCGGACCGGCTTGTGCGGGAGGGGGCTCACCGGCATCGGTGAGCCCCCTCCCGCACAAGCCGGTCCGGCAGCCTCAGGAGGCCAGAAGTGCGATGCACATGCCGCCCAGCGCGATCGTCTGGAGGGCGACCCGGGCGTTGATGACGCTGTCCCAGGTGCGCTGCAGCGTGCGGGCGTCGGGGGCGGTGCGGCAGTCGAGGGCCGCGCCGGTCAGCTCCTTGTTCACGGGGGCGCTGATCTTGTTGTAGACCGCCAGCCACACCACGAGGGCGACGGCGGCCACGCCGGCCGCCACGGCGGTCACGGTCTTGCCGTCGACGGCCGCGACGACCGTGGTGCCGACGGTCGCCACGAGTCCGAACACGCCGGGTACCGGCATCCGCTGGTCCCCGAAGCGGTGGATCTGCCCCATCGTGCTGGTGAGGACCACGTCGTCGACGTGGGCCATGGCAGGCCGCTGGACGAGGGCGGAGAAGACGTCGGTTCCGTACACGACGGCGTTGGCCATGGTGGCCACCACGGCCAGCGTTTGCAGGAGCGCTTCCATCAACAACCACCTTCGTCGGTCTACGAGTACAGTCAATGCTCCATTGTCTATCGATGACACTATAGAGTTCGTCGATTGAAATGCTAGCGTTGACAGGAAGATTGTTCAGCGGACCACCGCCCGGACAGCCATGACCGGACCCACCGCCCGGACAGCTATGAGGAGACCTGCAGATGGCCATCGGACGCGCCCGTCGCATACTCATCGCCGGCGGAGGGATCGGCGGCCTCGCCGCTGCCCTCGCGCTGCAGCGCAGGGGATTCGAAACCGTCGTCTTCGAACGGGCGGAATCGCTGCGCGACGGCGGCGCCGGCCTGCACATCTGGACCAACGGCGTGCTCGCCCTGGACTACCTCGGCCTGGCCGAGCAGATCCTGCAGATCGCCCCGGTCCAGCAGGTCGCCCACTTCACCAACACCCGCGGTGACGTGCTGGGCGCCTGGCCCGTCGGCGACTTCGTCGAGCGCTACGGCGCCCCCACCATCGCCGTCGAACGGTCCGTCCTGCACGGCGTTCTGCGCGACGCGCTGGAGGGCTCACCGCTGCGCACCAACGCCCAGGTGGTCTCCTTCGACCAGGACGCCGAGGGGGTCACGGTCCACTTCGCGGACGGCGGCAGCGAACGCGGTGACCTGCTGATCGGTGCCGACGGCATCCACGGCGCCGTGCGCGACGGCCTCTTCGGCCCCGCCCGCAACCGGTTCAGCGGGTACATCGCCTGGCGCGGCCGGGCCCCGATGGAACACCCCGACATCCCCGAGGGCACGTTCAACGCCATCTTCGGCCCGGGAACCCGGTTCACGTACTACGACGTGGCGCCCGGCCTCGTCCACTGGATGAGCGTGGCCAACGGGGCCCCCGGCGGGCGCGACGGCGCCGGTGTGCGCGACATGCTGCTGCGCCGGCACGAGGGCTGGGCCGGTCCGGTGGCCGACATCCTGCGCGCCACCCCCGAGGACTGGATCCTGCGGGGCGACGTCGAGGGCCGCAAGCCCGAACGGCAGTGGGGCAAGGACCGGGTCACCCTCCTCGGGGACGCCGCGCACCCCATCACCTTCAACATCGGGCAGGGTGCCTGCCAGGCGCTGGAGGACGCGCTCGTGCTCGCCGAGTACCTCGACCAGCCCGGTGATTCGGTCTCCGCCCTGCGCCGTTACGAGGACGAGCGCCGCCGGCGCACCGCTCCGCTGCAGCGCATCGCCTGGATGATCGGGAAGATGGGTGCCGTGGAGAACCCCCTGCTGCTGAAGGCGCGGGAGGCGTTCATGCGCAAGAACTGGAACACGAAGGCGTTCAAGGCGGCGGAGAAGGACCAGGTGGCGTACGGAACCCGCTGGGCCAAGAAGGCCCCTGCCCCTGCTCCTGCCCCCGTCCCCGTCACCGACCGCGCCGACTAGGGTCCTTCGCGCCGGAGGCCCTGGGCCCCCAGCGCTTCCCCCCGATCACGCCGGGCCCGCCGAACCCCCGTCGGCGGGCCCGGCGCCATGGGTGCCCACGGGCCCCGGCGGCTCCGGTGCGGACGGGGACTGCCGGTCCGCGAACCCCTCCACCGCACGGATGCCGGCCGCGGGGTCCAGGCCCTCCCAGACCCGGTGCCCGGCCGGGAAGCCCAGCGAGACCAGCGTGTTGACGAGCATGCCGCGCGCCACGAACGACGTGTGGGGCACCGCATCGGTGCCCGTCGCGCGATGCACGGCGTCCCACAGCTTCTGCCAGTGGGCGCGGACCGTCCCGGCGAAGGCGTGGTCACCGTCGGCCTCCGCCGCCGCCGCGGCGGCGTAGACCTGCATCTGCATCAGCAGGTTCTCGGGTTCCTTGACGATGACCCGCGTGTACGCGTTGGCCATCGCGCGCGTCGCCTCCTCGCCGGACAGCCCCTCCGCCGCGTCCACCAGCCGCTCGGTGATCTGCGTCAGGCAGCGCGCGGCTGCGGCCAGGAACAGTGCCTGCTTTCCCGGGAACAGCCGGAACACATACGGCTGGGACACCCCCGAGCGCCGGGCGATCGTCTCCGTGGAGGTGCCGTGGTAGCCGCCCCGGGCGAACTCGATCACCGCCGCACGGACGACGACCTCACGTCTCTCCTGCGCGCTCATCCTGGCCATGGCGTCAAAGCTCACCGCTGCGTGACGCCGCGTCAAGCGGCAGCGGCAGTGAGCGGGAATCGAGACACATTCGAGGAATGCGCCAGAGCGCGGTGCGACATTCGCAGGGTCGAGAACCACTCGCCGACGGCTCGATGACCCAGCACCCACCATCCAGTGAGGCAGGACGGGAATGAGCGACAACCTCTTCACGATGTTTCCCGGACAAGGATCGCAGCGCGCCGGTATGGCCGGTCATCTGCTTCGCGAGCACCCCCGCTCGGCCGGACGCGTTCTGGCACATGCGCAGGAGGCCACCGGTCTCCCGCTGATCCAGCTGTGCTCCACCGCACCCGGCACCGACCTGGAGCCGACCGAGATCGCCCAGCCCGCCATCGTCGCCACGAGCCTGGCCGTGTACCAGGTACTGCACGAGGAGACCGGGTTCGTACCCGGCGCGGTGGCCGGACACAGCCTGGGGGAGTACACCGCCCTCGTCGTCGGCGGCGTGCTCGCCGCCGACGACGCCCTGCGCCTGGTGCGCCGCCGCGGCGAACTGATGGCCGGCGTCTCGCAGCGGGTCTCGGGAGCCATGGCCGCACTCATGGGCCTTGCTCCCGAGCAGATCGAGGAGATCTGCGCCCGTGCGGCCGGGCTCGGCGTGGTGGAGGTGGCCAACTACAACGAGGCCGGGCAGACCGTCGTCTCGGGACAGGACGCCGCCGTCGCCGAGGCGATGCGGCTGGCCGTCGAGGCCGGTGCCGAACGCGCCGTCGCGCTGAAGGTCTCCGCCCCCTTCCACTGCTCCCTCATGCGTGTCATCGAGGACGAGTTCGCCGCCGAACTGGGCCGCGTGACCTTCCGCGCCCCCCGGCTCCCGGTGTACAGCTCGGTGACCGGCACCCTCGTGCGCGACGGCGCCCACGCCCGTGATCTGCTGCGCCGCCAGCTGGCCGGCCCGGTGCGCTGGGTCGACGTACTCGCCGCCGCCACCGCGACCGGCCCCGACGGCTATCTGGAGGTCGGTCCCGGCCGGGTCCTCAGCGGCTTCGCCAAGCGGACCGACCCCGGCGCCGAGGTGCGCAGCACCAACGACGCGCGCCGCATCACCACACTCCTGCGCGACCTGCGACAGGAGTCTCCCGCTGCGGCCGCCGCCTAGGCGCAGACCGCTCCCGGCGTACCGGCGCCCGCGCCGGTCCGTACGCAACAACCCACCGAAAGGCAGCCAGCGGTGTCCGAAACCCTGATTCCCACGTTGACCGACTACCTCTCCGCGGTGCAGGCCGCCGTCGCCGACGCCCTCGGCATCGACGAGGACGAGGCCGTTCCCGAGGCGACCCTGCTGGGCGAGCTCGGTGCGGAGTCGATCGACCTGCTCGACATCCTGTTCCGTCTCGAGCGCACCACCAAGGTGAAGATCACCGTGGCCGACATCGCCGACCTGCTCCAGGGCGGCATCCCCGACGAGGAGTTCGGCGACGAGAACGAGGTCGTCAACGAGACCGGTCTCGCGCACCTGGAGAAGGTGCTGCCGCAGTTCGACCGCAACCAGCTGTCGGAGCCGCTGACGGCCGAGGGCGTGCTCGGACTGTTCACCGTCCAGAACCTCACCGACCTGCTGACCGAGCGGGCCCGCGCGGCCGAGGCCGCCTGACCCGCCCCCGCTCTCCGTGGCCGGCGTCCGGGCCAATGGCGTCCCGGACCCGGCCGCGGGGCCCCGGCACCCGGGGCAGTCGTGCCGCCCATCTCCCGGCAGAAACAGGAAGAGACAGATGAAGCTGAAGGACCGCACCGCCTTGGTCACCGGAGCCTCCCGCGGCATCGGCCGGGCCATCGCCCTGGGACTGGCCGAGCAGGGAGCGGCTGTCGCAGTGAACTACCGCGCCCGCCAGGACGACGCCCTCGCGGTGGTCAAGGAGATCGAGGCGGCGGGCGGCCGGGCCGTGGCGATCGGCGCGGACGTCGCCGACCCGCAGGACGCGGCCCGCCTGGTCGCCGAGGCCAACCGCCAACTGGGCCCCCTGAACCTGCTGGTCAACAACGCCGGCGTCAGCGACGACGGCCTGATCTACGACTCCCCGCCGGACGCCTGGCTGAACGTCATGAAGGTCAACTTCGGCGGCGCCTACCACTGCACCCACGCCGTGATGGAGCAGTTCATGGCGCAGGGCGAGGCCACGGTCGTCAACATCTCCTCCGCCATGGGGGAGCGCGGCTGGATCGGGCAGTCCAACTACTCGGCCTCCAAGGGCGCGCTCAACTCGTTCACCCGGTGCGCCGCCGTCGAACTCGCGCGCTTCGGCGTACGGGTCAACGCGGTCCTGGCCGGCTTCACCCCGACCGAACTGGTCGAGGAGGTCATGCAGCGGGACGGCGGCAAGAGCATCAAGCGGCAGATTCCGATGCGCAGGTTCGCGACCGTCGAGCAGGTGGCCGCGGCAGCGGTGTTCCTGTCGGGGCCCGACTCCGGCTACACCACCGGCGAACTGCTCTGTGTGGACGGCGGATTCTCCGCCCAGCTCGGCATCGGCCGTCCGTGACGGGCCGCAGGAACCGGGAGAAGAGACGACGATGCGATTTCATCTGATCGACAGGATCGAGACGTGCGCGCCCAACGAGCGCATCACGGCCCGCAAGGTCACCTCCGTCGACGAGACCTACTGGCAGCACACCGGGGACGGCCCCGTCCTGCCCTTCGGCCTCGCGCTGGAAGCCCTCTGCCAGGCCGCCACCTGGCTGATCATGATCAGTACCGACCACCGGCTGCGCGCCGCGCTGCTCGCCGTGGGCGAGGCGACCTCGCACCGGCAGGTACAGCCCGGTGAGGTCCTGCACATGGAGGCGAGGATCGAGTCGATGAACGAGGACGCCGCCGTTCTGGACGGCACCGTCACCGTGGACGGCGAGAGCGTGCTCGAGGTCAGCGGCATCCTGTGCGCCCTGATCGACGCCGAACGGCTCGACGACCCGGCGAACACCCGGCGCATGGCGCACCAGCTTCAGGGCGGAGGACCGGTCGGATGACACGCGTGGCCATTACCGCGGTGGGTGCCGTCACCCCACTGGGCAACGACGCCGACACCACCTGGGAGGGGCTGGCCGCCGGACGCAGCGGCGTCGGCCGGCTGACCACCTTCGACGCAGAAGGATTCCCGGTGCGGATCGCCGCACAGGTCAAGGACTTCGACGCGGCCAAGTCGATCCCGTCCCGCGTCGGACGCAAACACCTCTCGCGCGTCGGCCAGTTCGGCGTCGCCGCCGCCTGGGAGGCGGTGCGCCGCGCCGGCCTCGACCAGCTGTCGGAGGATGTCTACGCGGCCGACGAGCGCGGGGTCTCGATGGGCGCCAGCGTCGGCCGCCCCGAACTGCAGACGCTGCTGGACATCGGCCATCTGCGCACCACCACCGGCCGGCCGGACGCCTTCATCTGCCAGCCGCCCGGCGTCGCGCTGACGGACGACCAGAACGTGCCGCTGAGCGCCATGGCCCGGATGATCGGCGGCACCGGCCCGATGATGGGCATCAGCACCGCCTGTGCGGGTTCCGGGCACGCCATCGGGGAGGCGTTCCGCGCCATCCAGGAAGGCGATGCCAAGGTCATGGTCGCCGGGGGCTACGACTCCCTGACCACCTGGCTCGACCTGCTCGGCTTCAGCCTGCTGGGCGCGCTCACCGACCGGTACAACGACGACCCCGAGCACGCCTCACGCCCCTTCGACGCGGACCGTTCCGGCTTCGTGGTCGGCGAGGGCGCCGTCGCCGTCGTCCTGGAGGACATGGAGACGGCCCGCGCCCGCGGCGCGACGGTGCTCGGCGAGGTGCTGGGCTACGGCTCCACGCTCAACGCCTGGCGCATCACCGACTCACCGCCCGACGGGTCCGGCGCGATCCAGGCCATGGAGGGCGCCCTGGCGGACTCCGGCCTGAAGACCGGCGACATCGACTACGTCGTCGCCCACGGCACCAGCACGCACGGCAACGACCAGTCCGAGACCGTCGCCATCAAGAAGGTCTTCGGCGCCGACACCGAACGCCTGGTGGTCAGCGCACCCAAGTCCATGGCCGGTCACCTGACATCGGCCAGCCTGGGCCTGGGCGTCCTGGCCGCACTCGGTGCCATGGAGCACTCACTGGTCCCGCCCACCATCAACCTCGACACCACCGACCGCGGCCTCGACCTCGACTACGTACCGCACACCGCCCGCGCGATGCCGGTCAAGGCGGTCCTGATCAACGCGTTCGCCTTCGGCGGCAGCAACACCAGCATCGTCATCGGCGCCGCACGGGAGGACGCATGACAGCCACGACCGGGCCGGAGGCCACCTCCATAGCGCCCGTCTTCGACCGGATCGAGGAACTCGTACCCGGCGAGCGGGCCGTGGCCGTACGCAACATCCCCCAGACCCTCACGGTCTTCGACACCCACTTCCCGCGCCACCCCATCCTTCCCGGCGTGCTGCTCCTGGAGAGCATGGCCGCCCTGGCGAAGGCGGCGGCGGGGGGCGAGCGGGCCTGGCGGCTGGAGTCCGTACGAGCGGTGCGCTTCAAGCACTTCGTCGGCCCCGGCGACCAGGTACGGATCACCGCCGAGGTCATCAGGAGCACCGAGCAGACGACCGAGGTACGGGCCACCGCCCGGGTCGGGGACCGGGTGGTCGCCACCGCCCGCACCCTGACGCTGGTGGGCACGGGCCGGGCCGGGGAGGACACAGCATGAGCGACGACGGACGCCGTGTGGTGGTGACCGGCATCGGGCTGATGACCGCGATCGGCCAGGGCGCGGCACAGACCTGGGAGAACCTGCTCGAGGGCCGGACCGGCATCGGCCCGCTGAAGGCCTACGATCCCGCGCCGCTGCGGACCGGCATCGGCGCGGAGATCCACGACTTCGACCCCACCGATTGGGCGAAGCGGCGCACCCTGCGCATGCTGTGCCGCGGTGACCAGCTGGCCCTGGCCGGGGCGACGCTGGCCCTGCGCGACGCGGGCCTGGACGACGTGGGCGACCTCGGACAGCGCAGCGGGCTCTTCCTCGGCAGCAACAAGGAAATGCCGCGCATGGACGAGCTGATCTCGCAGCTCCAGGCCATCCGCGCCCCGGACGGCACCCCCGACCTGCACAAGCTCGGCCGGACCGCCTCCTCGGTGGTCGCGCCGCTCTTCTTCGTCGAGGGGCTTCAGCCCGCGGCCGGCTTCCACATCTCGGAGAAGTACGGCATCCGGGGCGCCAACTCCTACTTCGCCGGCACCGCCGACTCCGGCGCCATGGCGATCGGCCGCGCCATGCGGACCATCCGCCGCGGTGAGGCCGATGTGGTGGTGGCGGGCGGCTACGACGACGCCACCGGCTGGTGGGCGATGTCGAAGATGGACGGCCTCGGTGTGCTGACGACGCGTACGGAGCTCGGCGAGGAGGCGTTCCGCCCCTTCGACCGCGACCGCAGCGGCTCGGTGTTCGGCGAGGGCGCGGCCCTGCTCGTCCTGGAGGACCGCGAACACGCCCTGGCCCGCGGCGCCCACTGCTACGCGGAGGTCACCGGGTTCGGCTCGGGCAACGACTGCGTACGGCCGCCGAGCCCGCAGCCCCGGGCCCGCGGACTGGCGCGGGCGATCAGCCGCGCGCTGGCCGACTCCGGCGGCGCGTTCCCCGACGGCAGCTACATCGCCGCCCACGGCTGCGCCACTCGCCAGGGCGACGCCAGCGAGACCCTCGCCCTGCACGACGCGCTCGGTACGAGTGCCAAGTCGGCGCTCATCAGCAGCGTCAAACCGCAGACCGGCCACCTGGTCGGCGGCGCCGGGGCGCTGAACGTGGCCGTGGCCGCGCTCACCCTGGACTCCGGCGTCGTGCCCGCCACCAAGAACCTCCACAACCCCGCCGACGACTGTGACCTGGACTACGTCCCGCTCACACCACGTGAGACCCGCCCCGGCAATGCGCTGGCCCTCGCCCGTGGCCTGGAAGGCCAGGCGGTGGCCATCGCTCTGGGGCGGACCTGATGACGCACAACCCGAAAGGAGTCGCGACATGAGCTACGGCGAGCACGGCACCGGCACTTCGCCGGACGGCAGGGCTCGGTCCCGGCGGACCGTCGTGGTCTGCGGTGTGGGTGCGGTGACGGCCCACGGCGACGACGTCACAGCCCTGTGGGAGGGCATCAAGGCCGGCCGCTCGGCCATCGGACCGGTGCGCGGCATGCCGATGGAGGGGTACGGAACCGAGATCGGCGGCGAGGTCGGTGAGCTGCGCACCCCCGACTACGACTACCTGGCGTCCTTCGGCGGACAGGAGCGCGAACCCGCCGTGGACTTCGCCCTGGTGGCGGCGCAGGAGGCGATGCGGCAGGCAGGTCTGACCGATGTCCCCGGCGCCCGCTGGGGCGTGGCCTTCGGTTCCTGCAACGGCGGCCTGCGCAGCGCGGAGAAGCTGGCCCGCCGCGCGGACGAGGGCGGTGCCACCCCCGACGACGGGCGGCACTACCTGCTGGTACCGCCGCAGGCGATAGCCGAGGCGCTCAGCAGCGCCTTCGGTCTCCTGGGCCCGTCGGTGTCGGTGAACACCGCCTGCGCCTCCGGGGCCCACGCCATCGCGCACGCCACCGAGGCGATCGGCGCGGGACGGGCGGACGTCATGCTGGTGGGCGGCAGCGACGCCTTCACGGAGACGGCGTTCGCCGGCTTCACCAGCCTGCAGTCGCTGTCGACGAAGCCGGCCGCCCCGTACTCCAAGGACCGCGACGGTCTCTCGCTCGGTGAGGGCGCGGGCATGCTGGTCCTGGCGGAGGAGTCGGTGGCCCGCGCGGCCGGCGCCCCCATCCTGGCCGAGGTGCTGGGATACGGACTGTCCGCCGACGGCTACCACGCCACGGCCCCGCACCCGCAGGGCGAGGGTGCGGCACGCGCCATCCGCTCCGCGCTCGAGGCCGCGGGCATCGTCCCCGAGGACGTCGGCTACATCAACGGCCACGGCACCGGGACGCCCAAGAACGACTCGGCCGAGAGCAACGCCGTACGCGCCGCGCTCGGTGACGCGGCGGAGAAGACCGCTCTCAGCAGCTCGAAGTCCATGGTCGGGCACCTGCTCGGGGCGGCGGGCGCGGTCGAGGCCATCGTCACCATCCAGGCGCTGGTCGACCAGATCGCGCCGCCCACCGCCAACTTCACCGAGGTGGACCCCAAGTGCGGTCTGGACGCGGTGCCCGATCCCGGCCGCGCCTGGCCCATGGACGTGGCGCTGTCGAACAACTTCGCCTTCGCCGGTGCCAACGCGTGTGTCGCCTTCGGCCGGCCCGGGGGCCGGCACTCCACCCCGGAGGCCGTGCCGCCACCGGACAAGGTCGTGATCACCGGCTTCGCCGCGATCACCTCGGCCGGTGAGGGCGCCGACGCGCTGTGGCAGGCATGGCGCGAGGGGCGCGCCCTGGGCACGGACGAGGACGGACTGAGCGTCGCCCGCGCCGACTTCGATCCGCAGACCTGCATCAGCCCGCGTGAACGGCGCCGGATGGACCGGCTCGGCCAGCTCGCCGTGGCGTCCAGCCGCGGCGCCCTGGAGCACGCCGGACTGACGGCGGACGAACGCGTCGGAGTGGTGCTGGGCACGGGGCTCGGGCCGATGCGCAGCATCGAGGAGTTCCTCCTGCCGGTGCTCGCGGGCTGCCCCGCGCACGGCAGCCCGGCCGTGTTCCCCAACACGGTCTTCAACGCCGCCGCCGGACAGGTCGCCATGAACGTCGGGGCGAAGGGCCCCACGTCGACGGTGACCACCGGACACGCGGCCGGGGCCTCCGCCCTGACGGTCGCCCATGACCTGCTGCTCCAGCACCGGGCGGACGCGGTGGTGTGCCCGGCCGTGGAGGACCTCTCCCCGGGCATTCTGGACGCCTACCGGCGGCTGCCGCTGTTCGAATCCTCCGACTACACCCTCGCCGAGGCGGGCATCGCCCTGGTCCTGGAGCGGGAGTCCACGGCACGGGCCCGCGGGGCCCGGATCCTGGCCGAGTTCGCCGGCCACGGCACCGCATCCGACGCGCGCGGCATCGGCCGCTGGGACCCCCAGGGCGGCGGGGTGGAGCGGGCCATGCGCCAGGCGCTGGAGACCGCCGGGGTCCAGGCGCAGGAGCTGACCGGCATCTACGCCAACGCGGCGGGGCTCAAGCGGGCCGACGCCCCCGAGGCCCTGGCGACCGAACGGCTGGCCGCACCCGGGCAGATCCCGGTGCACACGCCCAAGCAGGTCCTGGGCGAACCGGCGGGAGCCGGTGCGCAGTTGTCCGCCCTGCTCGCGGTCACCGGCTGGGAGCGCGGCATGGACAGCGGGCCCGTCCTCATCAACAGCTCCTCGCTCGGCGGCACCCACATCAGTCTCGTCCTGCGTCCCGCTACGGAGAAGTGACCATGCCATCTGGCTCCGACCGCCATGTGTCCGTCCTCGCCACGGGCAGCTATCTGCCCGGCGAGCCGCTGGACAACGAAGCGCTGGCCCGTGTGTGCGGGCCGCTGCCCGAGGACGTCCTGGAGGGCATCCAGGTCAAGCGCCGTCACTGGATGATCGACCCGGCGACGGGCAAGCACCTCACCAGCACGTCGGCCATGGCCACCGCCGCCGCCCGCCAGGCGCTCGGCCGGGCCGGTGTCGAGCCGGCCGAGGTCGACCTGATCGTGGTCTCCACGGCCAGCCCCGACTATCTGCTTCCCGTCGCCGCGACCTACGTACAGGAGCAGCTCGGTCTGGAGAGCTGCGCGGTCATCGAGGTGCGGGCGGGCTGTGTGGGCGCCGTCCAGGCCCTGGACATCGCCCGCCGCCAGCTCGCCGACGGCACCTACCGCACCGCCCTGGTGATCGGCACGGAGTCCGTCTCGCCGCTGCTCGCCCCGGTCTTCCTGGGCCGGGACCCGGAGCGCGTACGGATGCGCGACCGCCTCACCGTCTACACCTTCGGCGACGGGGCCGGGGCCCTGGTGCTGCGGGCCGGCGAGGAGGGTTCCGCGCACGAGGGCAGCCGCCAGGTGTTCGCCACGCAGTCGATGGGCGGTGCCCGCAAGCCGGGCATGCTGATCGTCGGCGGCGGCACCGACGTACCGCTGGCCGAACAGCAGCAGCGCAAGCGGCTGATGGACATCAAGCTGGACATCCCCGGCACCGCGCAGTTCGGGCCGCGCGTCTTCGTGCGCGGCATCCACGACATGCTGGAGCGTTCGGGCCTCGCCCTGTCCGATCTCGACGCCTGTGTGCTGCCCGAGGGCAACGCCGAGTACTTCGCCAGTGAGTACGGCACGGCCGGGCTGTCCGCCGAGGACCAGGCGATCCTGAGCAAGAACATCGTGGAGAACCTGACCGACGTCGGCGCCACCGGCTCCGCGGCGGTTCCGCTGGCCCTGGACGCGGGCTGGGTGGCGGGCCGGATCCGGCCGGGCCACAAGGTGCTGCTCCTCGCGATCGAGGCCAGCCGCTACCTGTACGCGGGCCTCACCCTCACCTGGGAGGCCCCCTTCCCCGGGGAGTGATCTCCGCTTCCCGAGGCGGCAACCGCCCACCACCGCAGCCCCTCGCGGGCGCCGATACCGTAAGGATGGAACGTGTCGACACAGCAGCTGGTGCACACCGACGAGAGTGTGGAGGAGCGCAATAAGCGGACCATCCGCGCGGTCTTCGACACCTTCGTCAACAAGGGCGACTTCTCCATCGTCGACGAGATCTACAGCCCCGACATGGTCGACCACCAGGCCCTTCCGGGAGCTCCCGAGGGCCTTGAGGGTGTGCGCTACACCATCGCCGGCCTGCGGGAGGGCTTCCCCGACCTGCACGTGACGATCGAGGACATGAGCGCGCACGCCGACCATGTCGTCATCCACAACACGTGGCGGGGCACCCATCTCGGGGAGTTCCTGGGGATGGCGCCCACGGGCCGGCCCATCGAGTTCAAGGGCGTGGTCGTCTGGCGCCTGCTGGACAACGGGCTGATCGCCGAGCGCTGGGGCATCGGCGTGGACTCCAACATGCTCTCCGAGCTCGGCATGCGCCGCCTGGCGCCGGCCTCGCGCGGCGCCGCCCGTGCCGGGGCACGCCGCGAGGCGAAGCCCGCCTCGGTGGTGGTGCCCGTCGGCGAGGGCGGCGCCGCCCGCTGGAAGGCCGTCGAGGCGGAGCTGACCGGGACCCGGCTGCGTGCGTACGAGGCGTCCCGGCGGCGGGCGGGCATCGTGCACGAGTCCGTTGCCGTGCAGCACTCGCAGAGCGGTGACGTGGTGGTGCTGCGGGTGGAGGCCCGCGACCCGGCGGTGGCCGCGCGGCGGCTGAACGACTCCAAGGACCCCTTCGACGTGTGGCTGCGTGCGGCGGCGCTCGAGGCGTTCGGCGCCGACCCGTGGGCCGTGCTGGCCACCGAACAGCGGGCCGAGCAGGGGCTCGTGTGGTCCTCCGTGAACAGCGAGCTGGTCCGGGACTGAAGGCCCGGCGTTTCTCCCGCTGCGCCCTCGCACTTGACATCGCCGGTCACTGGTCCCCGGAAATTGTCAGTGCTAGGATTTCTATCGACGATAAATTCGGAAGGAACCGATGATGCGGCAACGAAAGCTCGGCAGTCAGGGGCTGGTGGTCTCCGAGCAGGGGCTCGGGTGCATGGGCATGACCTTCGCCTATGGCCCGGTCGACGGCCAGGAGGCGCTGCGCACGGCCGACCGGGCTCTCGAGCTCGGCGTGAACCTGCTGGACACCGCGGACTTCTACGGACCGCACAGCAACGAGGAGTTCGTCGGCCGCGTCATCGCCGGCCGCCGCGACGACATCGTCGTCTCCTCCAAGGTCGGCAACGAGGTCGCACCCGACGGGAGCATCACCGGCAAGCTCAACGGCCGCCCCGAATACATCCGTTCCTGTGTCGAGGGCACCCTGGCCCGGCTGGGCACCGACCGGCTCGACCTCTACTACCTGCACCGCGTCGATCCCGACGTGCCCGTCGAGGAGAGCTTCGGCGCCCTGGCCGACCTGGTCACCGAAGGAAAGGTGCGCCACCTCGGCATCTCCGAGGCGTCCGCGGCCACCATCCGCCGCGCCCACGCCGTACACCCGCTCAGCGCCGTACAGACGGAGTACTCGCTGTCCACGCGCGATGTGGAGAACAACGGCGTCCTGGCCACGGTCCGCGAACTGGGCATCGGCTTCGTCGGATACAGCCCGCTGGGCCGGGGACTGCTGACCGGCGCCATCCGCAGCCTCGACAACCTGGCCGAACACGACTTCCGCCGGGTGGTGCCGCGCTTCCAGGAGGAGAACCTCGCGGCCAACCTGACCATCGTGGAACGCCTCGAGGCACTGGCGCAGGCCAAGGGCATCACGACCGGACAGCTCGCACTGGCCTGGGTCCTCTCCCAGGACGTCGTCGCCATCCCCGGCACCAAGCGCGTCAGCTACCTCGAGCAGAACATCGCCGCCTCCGACGTACGGCTGAGCGCCGACGACCTCGCGGCGCTGGACGCGATCGCCCCGCACGGAAGCACCGTGGGGGACCGTTACCCCGCCGGCGCCATGGCCACGCTCGACGGCTGAAACGCCCGCGAATCCCGAAGGTGAGTGAGTACCGACCATGGCCAACATCACGATCATCGGCGGCGGGCTGGCCGGCCTGACCGCGGCGATCGCCGCCGCAGAGCAAGGCGCCCGCGTCACTCTCCACGAGGCGCACTCCTCGCTGGGCGGCCGCGCCCGCTCGGCGGACGGGCCCTACGTCACCAACGACGGCCCGCACACCATCATGAACAACGGCCCGGCCTGGCAGTGGCTGATCCAGCGCGGTGTGGCCGGCCGCTATGTGCGGCTGTCCTTCCACGAGTGGACGCGCATGCGCTTTCGCCACCAGGGCAAGCTGCGGATGACGCTGCCGCCCGGCTACATGCGCATGACCCTGCTGAAGCGGGACCGGCCGGTACCCATCGACCGGTCCTTCCGGGACTGGGCCGAGGAGAACTTCCCCAAGCAGACGGTCGACGAGGCGCTCGGCTTCCTCGGTCCGATCCTCTTCGACGGCGACCCGGGCCGGCTGTCGGCGGCCTTCGTCTGGGAGCGGCTGCTGCGCGTCGGCACGCCCAAGTTCCCGCTGCCCAGCCGGTACTTCATCGGCGGCTGGGGACAGCTCGTCGAGCGCATGGCCCGGGTGGCCCGCCGGCAGGGCGTCGTCATCGAGACCGGCTCCCGGCTGACCGAACTGCCCACGGACGGACCGGTCATCGTCGCGACCTCGCTCGCCGCCGCCCGCGGCCTGCTGAAGGACCCCACGCTGGAGTGGCCGAGCGGCACCTCCGCACTCGTGGACATGGCCGTCACCCGCTCGAAGAAGGACGGCAACGTCTCCTTCGACATGGACGAGGGCGGATTCACCTCGCAGTACTCCGACCACGACCGCTCCCTCGCACCCGAGGGCCACGCCCTGTTCCAGGGCGCGATGCCGATCCGTCCCGGCGAGAACAAGGCCCAGGCGATCGCCCGCCTGGAGAAGCTGTTCGACCTGACGACACCCGGCTGGCAGGACCGCACCCTGTGGCGGCGCGAAGGAGTCTCCCGGGGCCGCACCGGCGCCCTCGACCTGCCCGGCCTGAGCTGGCGGGACCGGCCCGCGGTCGACCGCGGCGACGGCATCTACCTGATCGGCGACAGCGTCGCCGCACCCGGCATCCTCGCCGAGACCTCCATCAACAGCGGCCTGCGCGCCGCGGAGCTCGCCGTGCGGGCCAGGCCGACGGCCGCCGTACCGCACCGCGTGACGACGTCGGTCCAGCCGTCCCACTCGATCCTGTAACCCGACCCTTCAAGGGGGGTGCAACGCATGAGAATCACACTGTCCCAACGCGGTACACCGGACTGGCAGATCGCGGCGGACCTCGCTCACGAGGTGTTCGCCAAGCAGTACCAGGCCAGCGTCCAGCCCGACCCGGACGCCTTCCTGGCGTTCTTCGAGGACGCGGGGGACGGGACGGAACAGGCCCTCGCCTGCGCCGGACTGTCCTTCCCCGAGGGGGACACCCCCCTCCTGCTGGAGCGCTATCTCGACGCGCCGGTGGAGGACGTCCTCGCCATCGCGACGGGTGTCGCGGTCAAGCGCTCGCAGGTCATGCAGATCGGCAACGTCGCCTCCGTCCGGGCGAGCGCCGGCGGCGAGATCATCAAGGCGATCCCCCTGATCATGGCCTGCCTCGGCCGCCCGTACGCCGTGATGACGATGACGGGCCGGCTCGCCGCGCTGATGAAGCGGCTCGGCTGCGTCTTCCACCCGCTCGTCGACGCCGCCAAGGACCGGCTGAGCGCCGAGGAGGCGGACCAGTGGGGCTCGTACTACGACACCCGGCCGGTCGTCGGCTGGGCCGAGGCCGCCGAGCAGAGCACGCTGCTGCTCGCCGCGATCGGCCGCTACTGCTTCGAATCGGTCGACATGCGGTTCGTCGGGAACCGCCCCGAACAGAGGGTGCTGACCCGTGCTGCCTGACACCGAGCGCATCAGCCTGACCGGCGGGCTGCTCCGGCAGGCGGACAGCGACGCCGTGATGCTCCGCGTCCTGTCCGCCGGCGACGCCCCCGCCGCCGAGTGGACCTACCGCCAGATCATCGGTGCGGCCCTCCGACTCGCCCGCCGCCTCGGGCAGTGGGCCACCGAGCACGGCCGGCCCGCCCGGATGGGGCTGCTCGCCGAGAACTCGCCCGAGTGGGTCGTCGCCGACCTCGCCGCCCTGTTCTCCGGCGCGGTGGAGATCCCCGTCCCCACCGCCTTCGCCGCCGAACAGGCCGCGTCCCTCCTGGAAGCGGCCGACCTCTGCCTCGTGGACGACGCCGGTACCCGGGCCCTCACCCGCTGGACCGAGACCTCCACCGCCAAGGTGCTGCCCGGCAGCTGCGAGGTCCGCCCCGTCGACCTGCCCGCGCTGCTCGCCGAGCCGTTCCGGCCCGCCGACGTGCGTACCGCGCCCGCCGAGGACGCGATCGTCAAGGTCATCCACACCTCCGGCACCACATCGGCCCCCAAGGGGGTCCAGATCCGCCGGCACGGCATGGACGCCCTGCTGACCTCCCTGCGCGCACGCACCGAGCCCGCGCTGTTCGAGCGCTACCTCTCCATCGTCCCGCTGAGCCTGCTCATCGAGCAGGTCGCCGGCCTCTACATGCCCTTCCTCGCGGGCGGTTCGGTCTCCTTCCTGCCGCCCGGCACCGCACTGGTGGGCACCGCGGCCGACGCCGGACCCCGGATGCTCGCCCTGTTGCGCCAGGCCCGTCCCACCGCACTGGTCGTACCGCCCACCGTGGCCGGCCTCTTCCTCGCCCTGTGCGACGAGCGGCCCGAGGAGAGCGTGGCCGAACGGCATCTGCGCATCTTCGGCCACCCGGGACCGGTGTTCATCGCCTGCGGCGGAGCGCCCGTGCCCGCCGAGATCCTGGAGCGCCTCGACGGCTACGGCCTGACCGTCCACGAGGGGTACGGACTCAGCGAGAACTCCTCCGTGGTCTCCTGGAACTTCCCCGGCGAGGTCAGGTTCGGCACCGTGGGCCGCCCCCTGGACCACGTCCAGGCCGAACTGGCCGAGGACGGCGAACTGCTCATCCGCAGCACGTCGCTGTTCGCCGGATACACCCGCGAGGACCCCTCCAGCGTCGTCGTGGACGACCAGGGCAGGCTGCACACCGGCGACCTGGCCGAGATCGACGAGGACGGCTACCTCCGGATCACCGGACGCAAGAAGAGCCTGATCATCACCGCCGGCGGCCGCAACGTGTCGCCGGAGTGGGTCGAGGCCCGCTACCGCGAACTCGGCTTCGTCCGCGAGAGCGCGATCGTCGCCGACGCACTCGAGGAAGTGCACGGCCTGTTCGTCATCGAGGCCGGCCTCGACCACGACAGCGCCCGCAGCCGGATCGACGCCTTCGGCCGGGAGCGGCTGTCGGGCATCGAGCGCGCGGCCGTCATCCACCTCATGAACGAGGACGACCCCGAGTACGCGCGCTGCTTCACCGTCACCGGCCGCCCGCGCCGGGACCTCATCCGAACCCATGTGCTGACCGGCCGCCCCACCGGCGCGTCAGCCGCACCGACGCCCATCGAGGAGAAGGCATGAGCACCACCGTGAAGACGACCCCCTACGGCACCGGCAGCGGCCTGCTGGTGGAACCCGCCGAGGGCGGCTCCCTGGCCGGAGTCGACCGCAAGGAGCTGCTCGACCTGCTGGCCGAGGCCGGCTTCCTGCTGCTGCGCGGATTCGACTCGGACATGGCGTCGTTCACCGCACTCGTACAGAACACCTCGACCTCCACCACCCTGGACCCCGCACGCGACTTCTACTCCGAGGTCGCGCAGAAGGTCGACGCGGGCTTCGACGAGGTCGGCCTGCACACGGAGAACGGCAACAGCCCCTTCCGCTCCCACCTCGCGTGGTTCTTCTGCGAGAAGGCCGCCTCCTCCGGCTCCCAGACCACCGTCTGCGACGGCTACCGTGTCTGGGACGCCCTGTCACCGGCGGCCCGCGAGGCCTTCTCCGCGCAGGACATCGTCTACAGCCGCTACGTCGGCGAGCCGCAGTGGCGTGCCATGGCCCACCACCTGCTCGGCGGCAGCAAGCCCGCCGAGGACATCGAGGTGTCCGAACTGCTCGCCCTCACCAGCAGCCTGGCCGGCACCGAGATCACCCCCGAGGAGGACGGCGGCATCCGCTACTCCTTCCGTACGCCCGCCGCCGACTCCACCGTCTTCGGTACGCGCCCCTCCTTCGCCAACAGCATCCTCGGCCCCTCCTTCAACTACGAGAAGCCGAAGATCACGTTCGCCGACGGCAGCGAGCTGTCCGCCGAACTGCTCGCCGAGATCGAGACGGTCACCGCACTGGTGACGGAGAACCTCGACTGGCAGCACGGCGACGCCGCCGTCATCGACAACACCCGCGTCATGCACGGCCGCCGGGCCATCACCGACCCGGACCGCACCATCTACAACGCCCTGAGCTACATCGAGGCACAGGCCGCCTGACGGGACCGCCCGAGAGGACGCCATGAACACCGAACCCTCCGTATCCGGCACCGGAAAGTCCGAGGTCACGACCGAGGACGCACCACCGGACCCCCGGCGCTGGCGCCTGCTCGCCTTCGTCGGGCTGGCACAGTTCATGGTGCTCCTGGACACCACGGTGGTGAACCTCGCCCTGCCGGCCATCCAGACGGACCTGCGGGCGAGCGCCACCGGCACCGAATGGATCCTGACCGGCTACATCCTGTGCTTCGGCGGACTGATGCTGCTCGGCGGCCGTACCGCCGACCGGTGGGGCAGACGGCGCACCTTCCTGCTCGGCGCCGCCGTGTTCACCGCGGCCTCGCTGTGGTGCGGTGTGGCCGGCGGTACGGGCGTGCTCATCGCGGCCCGTGCCCTGCAGGGCTGCGGCGCCGCCTTCCTGTCGCCCGCGGCGATGTCCCTGGTCACGACCATCTTCCCGAAGGGCAAGGAACGCACCACGGCGCTCGCCGTCTGGGCCGCACTCGCCGGACTCGGAGGCACCCTGGGCGTCGTCGTCGGCGGTCTGATCACCGACAGCCTCAGCTGGCGCTGGATCTTCTACATCAACATCCCGTTCGGCGTCGTCGCGGTCGCCGGCGTCGTACTCCTGTCCCGCGGGCGCGCCGAGAGCAGGTCCACCGGCGGATCGCGCCCCGACCTGCTGGGCGCGGTCACCGTCACCGGCGGCCTGGCCGCCCTCGTGTACGCCATCGTCAACATCCAGGAACACGGCTGGAACTCGGCCGCCTACGTCGTGGCACCCGCCGCGGCCGCGGTGGTCCTGCTCATCGCGTTCGTCGTCGTCGAACTGCGCGCCGCGGACCCCCTGATGCCGATGCGGCTGTTCGCCACCCGCTCGCTCGTCACCGCCTCCATCGGCCGCGTCCTGACGAGCGCGGTGCAGGCGTCCGTACTCTTCCTGGCCAGCTACTACCTGCAGCGCACCCTCGGCTACTCCACCCTGAAGGCCGGGTTCGCCTTCCTGCCCCTGGGCATCGTCGCCATCGCCGTCACCGCCCCTGCCACCCGCGTCATGCACCGGTCGGGACCGCGCCCCGTCTATCTCGCGGGCGGGATCGGCTCGATACTCGGCCTGGTCCTGCTCACCCAGGCACCCGCGCACGGCAGTTATCTGCTCTACCTGCTGCCGGCGCTGCTGCTCCTGGGCGCGGCCATGCAGTGCTGCACCATTCCCGTGAACGTCCACGGCGTGTCCGACGTACCGCAGGAGGAGCAGGGCATCGCCTCCGGCGTGCTCACCGCGGCCTTCCAGGTCGGTGCCTCACTCGGGGTGGCCACCATCGCCACCAGCGCCCTGACCCGCACCACCGGCGAACTCGCCGACGGCACCCCACCTGCCGCCGCCTGGCTCGACGGGCTGCACCTGGGCTTCTGGATCGCGTCCGGGATCGCCGTACTCAACCTCCTCAACGCCTTCGTCGGCCTGCCCGGCCGGCGCCGCGCCCCGGCCGGGGCGCAGACCGCCTGACCCCACAACCACAGGAGATCTCATGGCACGCCCGGGAGACACACTGCGCCTCGGCGAGGACCGGCTCACCTTCCTGACCACGGCGGCCCAGTCGGGCGGCGCGTATGTGGAGGTGGCGGTCGACTACGCCCCGGCCGTCATCAAGCCGCCCGCCCACTACCACCCCATGCAGACCGAGCTGATGAAGGTGGAGAGCGGCCGGGTCAGCGTCCTGCTCGACGGCACGCTGCACGAGTACGGTCCCGGCGAGGAGTTCTACATCCCGCCGGGCGTCGTGCACTCGCTGTGGAACCCGGGCCCCGAACGCACCCGGATCGTCTGGCGCACCACTCCGGCGTACCGCACCGAGTCGGTCTTCGAGACCCTGTGGGGCCTTACCAACGAGGGCCGGCTGCGCCCCGACGGCACCCCCCGGCTCCAGATGCCGCTGCTGGCATTGGAGTTCCGCGACGAGTACCGCGTCGTCACCGGCCGGCCGTTCCTGGTGGACATGGCGCTGTGCGCGGCGCTCGCTCCCGTATCCCTGGCCTGCGGCTACCGCTCCACGTACTGCCCCCCGCAGCACAAGGAGGAGCCGCAGCCGGCCTGATCCACGGGAGCAGCCGCAGCCGGCCTGATCAAGGGGCGGCCACAGCCGATCCGAGGAAGCGGACCCGCCCGGCCCGGCCGAAGGAGGAGCCGCGGCCGGTCCGGTTCAAGCCCGGTGGCCTGATTCTCCAGTCGCGCGCGAGGGCGCAGCGAGGTGTGCGCCCTAGCGTCTGCGGCAACGAACACGGCTACGCGTGGAGGAACCGGACATGGCCACCGAAGAGCACGGATTCACTCTCCCCGGCGCGGATCTTCCGGCGCCCGACGCCGACCTGCGTGCCCGGCGCGAGGCGGTCGTCGCCGCCCACACGATCGCGGAGACCGTCTGGGACATACCCGGCGTGATGGACACCTTCCCGCGTGGCGCCGTCTACCGGATCCAGGCGTTCGAGGAGAGCCCGTTCGTCGGCGAGGACGCCATCCGCAAGGGCTACTTCGACGGCATGCAGGAGGCGTTCCCCAACCTGGAGCACGAGCTGCACCACGTGCACCACACGCCCACGGCGGTGATCCTGGAGGCGCAGGCACGGGGCAAGCAGGAAGCCGACTGGCGGGGCATCCCCAACAAGGGCAAGTCGATCGACGCGCCGGTGGCGGTCTTCTTCCACTTCGACGGTGACGTGCTGATCGACGAGACCCTCTACTTCGACGTCGCCACCTTCCAGCGTCAGCTCGGCTGACGCCTGCTCACGGCACGGCGCCGCAGGACCCCGTCGGGACGGCGGGGCCCTGCGGCGCCGGCCCTGTGTGCGTGCTCCACCGGGATTCGAGCGGAGGTCGAGCAGGGGTCGAGCGACCGTTCGTAGCCTCGTCCGGGTCGGCCCGTGACCGCACTCAGAAAGGATGCTCGAATGAGCACCGCGAACCCCCCAACTCCGGCCGCAGGGAAGAAGGGGGTGGTCTTCTGGGCCATCCTCACGACCAGCGTCGCCTCCTTCATGGCCGGACTGGACAACCTGGTCATCATCACCGCGCTGCCCACCATCAAGGAGAAACTGGGCGGCAGCCTCACTGACCTCGAGTGGACGGTCAACGCCTACACGCTGTCCTTCGCCGTCCTCATGATGTTCGGCGCCGCACTGGGTGACCGGTTCGGCCGGCGCAAGGTCTTCGCCCTCGGACTCCTGCTGTTCACCGCGGCCTCCGCGGCCGCCGCACTGGCCCCCGGCGTGGACGCGCTCATCGCCGCCCGTGCCGTGCAGGGCGCCGGCGCGGCCATCATCATGCCGCTGTCCGTGACCCTGCTGACCGCCGCCGTACCGGCCGAGAAGCGCGGAGCCGCGCTCGGCATCTGGGGCGCGGTCAACGGTCTGTCGATCGCCGCGGGCCCGCTCGTCGGCGGTGCGATCGTCCAGCACCTGTCCTGGCAGTGGATCTTCTGGCTCAACGTGCCCATCGGCCTGGCCCTCGCCCCGCTGTCCTGGCGCAAGCTCTCCGAGAGCAGGATCGCGAACTCCCGGCTCGACGCGATCGGCACCGTTCTCGCCAGCGCCGGTCTCTTCGGCATCGTGCTCGGCCTGATCAAGGGCCACGAGAAGGGCTGGACCTCGTCGTTCACGCTCACCGCGCTGATCGGCGGTGCCGTCGTCATGGTGGCGTTCGTCGTGTGGGAGAACCACACCGAGCACCCCATGGTCCCGATGCGGCTCTTCCGCATCCGGGCGTTCACCGCGATCAACCTGGCCGGCACGCTGATGTCGGTCGGCATGTTCGGCGCGATCTTCCTGATGACGCAGTTCCTGCAGAACATCCAGGGCTACACGGCGATGGAGGCCGGAGTCAGGCTGCTCGCCTGGACCGCCATGCCGATGGTGGTGGCGCCGATCGCCGGCATGGTCTCCGACCGCATCGGCGGCAAGCCGGTGGTCACCCTCGGCCTCGCCATGATGACGGCGGGCATGGTCTATTGGGCGTTCGTGCTCGACCCCGACGTCTCCTACGTCGCCCAGCTGCCGTCGCTGATGATCTGCGGCGCGGGTATGGCCATGTTCTACGCGCCGCTGATGAACCTCACCATGGGATCGGTGGCCGAGCACGAGCAGGGCATCGCCTCCGGTGTCACCGCCGCCACCCGTGAGGTCGGCGCCGCACTCGGGGTCGCCCTCCTGGCCTCCATCTTCAGCGCCAACGGTGGCTACGCCTCGCCGCAGAACTTCGTCGACGGTCTGGTGCCGGCCATGTGGGTGGGCGCCATCGCCGTCGCCCTGGCCACCTTCTCCATGCTGATCGCCCCCGGCCGCCGCGCTGCCGACATCGCCGTCACGGCGAAGGCCGCACCGGTCGCCGAGCCCGCACCCGAGTCCGCACCGGAGCCGGCCACCCCGGTGCACTGACCGATCCCTGACCGATCCCCTGACCGATCCACTGACCGATCCCCTGACCGATCCCTGACCCCGAGCACGTCGAGAGGCAACCGAGGAAGCATGGCTATCGAGGAGATGAAGGTCCGCGACGCCTTCCGCATCACCCCGTCGCAGCTGTCGGACAACCGGGGCCACTTCTTCGAGGCGTGGCGGCTGAGCGAGCTGACCGCGATCACGGGGCAGACGTTCTCGGTCGGTCAGGTCAACTACTCGGTGTCCAAGCGCAACACGCTGCGCGGCATCCACGGGACGACGCTGCCGCCGGGCCAGGCCAAGCTCGTCACGTGTGTGCGCGGCGCGGCCCTGGACGTGGTGGTCGACCTGCGGGTCGGCTCGCCGACCTTCGGCATGTACGACACCACGCTGCAGGAGGCGGGCTCGGGCATCGGCGTCTACCTGGCGGACGGCCTGGGCCATGCCTTCCTCGCGCTCACCGACGACACGTGCATGAACTACCTCTGCACGGAGGAGTACGTGCCCGGCACGATGGTCGACATCCAGGCGCTCGACCCCGCGCTGGGCATCCCGTGGAACACCACGGAGCCGTTCATCAGGTCGGAGAAGGACGCGGACGCCCCGACCCTGTCCGAGGCCGTGGCCAAGGGCCTGCTGCCCACCTACGAGCAGGCCCGCGCCTCGTACGTACCCGCTTCGCACGTACCGGCGGGAAAGGTCGTGGCATGAGCTCGGTCGCCGTACTGGGGACCGGCACGGTCGGCATCACGCTCGCCGTGGCGTTCGTCCGGGCCGGCCACACCGTGCTGGTCGGCTCGGGCGACCCGTCGCGCCCCCAGGAGGACCTGGCGCGCGCCGGCGTCCGGGTCACGGGCCACGCCGAGGCGGTGGAGGCGGCCGACTTCGTCTTCAACGCCACCCCCGGCGAGATCTCGGCCGAACTCCTGGGCGGCCTCGAACCCGCGCTGCGCGGCCGCATCCTGGTCGACGTCTCCAACGCCGCGGTGCGCGGCCCCGACGGCTTCCCGACGGGCCCCCTCGACCCCAACACCAGCGTGGCCGAGGAGATCCAGAAGGCACTGCCGGACACCCGCGTGATCAAGACCCTCAACACGATGGACCAGCGCGTGATGGTCGACCCCGCAATCCTCCCGGTGCCGCCCACCGCCTTCCTCGCGGGGAACTCCCCGCAGGCCAAGGCGGCCGTCGGCGCGCTCCTGCACGACCTGGGCTGGAAGGACGAATGGCTCCTGGACCTGGGCGGCCTGACCGCCGCCCGAGCCCTGGAGTGCAGCTACGTGATGCTCGGCCCGATCATCAACCGCTACGGCTTCGCACCCTTCAGCCTCGCGATCGCGCACTGAGGCGGGGGCGTCACGCCGGACCGGCCTCGTGCGCGTCCTGTGGTTTCTGTTACTGCCTCAGGTGGGTTCTCGGCCACGACGGTGATCAACCACTTCCATCAGGGGGCAATGATCAACGGAAGGCCCCCAGGGCCTGTAGTGGTGCGCGGAGCGCAGATCGTTGACCTGGGGATGGTCCAGCGCATCCAAGGCGCTGGCGCGGGGTGGCCGGGGGCGGCGTCAGCCCCCGGCAGTTGATGAGTGTGAAACTCGATCCTCTATGTGCTTCAAGCTCTCTTTGGATCACGTCTCTCTTAACTCACTTCTCTCTGTTTCACCTCTATATATATCGTGCGCAGAATCCTGCGCAGGGGGTACGCAAGATTCTGCGCAGGGGGTGCGCAGAATCTTGCGCAGGGGGTGCGCAGAATCCTGCGCAGGGGGTGCGCAGAAACCTGCGCACCATGCCGACCTGGGCAGGAAGGTTCCTGCGCACCTCATTTTTGCAACGCAGAGGGCCCCGGTGCGCCGCACCGGGGCCCTCATGGCGTCGTGATGTTCAGTTCTGAGTCTGCATCCGTTCCTCCGGGGGCGTGAAGTACGTGCGGTACTCGTTGGACGTCTGGCTGCCGTTCTTCTTGTACCGGTTGACGGCGGCTACCGCTCCGGCGGCCTTGAGCCTGGCGAGGGTGGTCTCGACGGTTCTGCGGGAGACACCGACCTCGTCGGCGACCTTCTGGATTCCGGGGAAGATGGCGTCCATCCCTCCGTACCGGGCGCGCAGGAAGTCGTAGAGCCAGACCTCTTTGCGACACCGGAGGATGACCCATAGCGGGGTCATGGAGAAGTTTCCGGGTCCTTCGTGGCGGATGGGCGCTGCGTCCGAGGCGGAGGTGCCTTTGCCCTCCTCCGCCTCAGCCATGATCTACCAGTGCGTGAGCCCGTCCGCGAACCAGGGCGCGGTGAGTTCTGGGCATGCGGGCACTCCGTTCTTCCCCTCGTGCGACCTGTCGGGTCGCCACCAGGCGCCGGAACGGGTTACTCTCGGGGGCATTGCACTATTGAAGAATGGCCCCCTGCCGCCAAGCATCGGGGGCCATTCTGCTGTCTGGGCAAAGATCCTAGCTTCGGGACCCGTTCCAACCTGGCCATATGCCCAACGACGTTGCCCGTGACGGGCGATGGTGCCTCATCGGCACAGCCCGTTCCGTTAACCGACGAGGCCGCAGCCTGCTGGATATCTCAGCTCTCAGCAGGCATCCCGGCCGGTGCTTCGACTGCGGTGTGTCACGGGGGACTCGGGCTTCGTTTTCCCCCATACGGGTGAGTCGAACTGTCTTGTATTCGGGAAGGCTGCCCGCTCGCTCATTGCGTCTACAGAGCGTGACGTCACGATGGTGGTGCCGGTGGTCGCCCTCGTTCATGACGGCCGCCCACCGAACTCCCAGTTGTGCAGCTCGATGTCGGCGTACCGGTCCTGGGTGAGGACGGCGCGTGCGGTGTCCGGGTCCGGCGCCCGGACCAACGCCGCCGTGCCCAGCCAGAGGGCTTCATCGTCGGAGAGCAGCGGTCCGTAGGCGATCAGCTCGTTCCGCTCGGGTGGCAGTGCGAGGTCGCAGGCCTGCCCTGTGCCGAGGCCGAGCACCAGGTACCGGTTGCCTCCGGTCCGGCCGCCGGGGTAGTCCCACATGGTGCGCCCCAACGTGTTGCGCCACCTTCGCAACAGCACGTCCCGGTAGGCACCGGCCTGGTAGTTCGGCTCGTCGAAGGCGAACGCGCGGGCAGCAACAGGATCGGGCAGGTCGAGGATGTGCACGCTGCCGGTGAGGGTGTCACCATCGTCCGCGAAGGTCGGACCTCGGGCGATCATCCCCTTCGCGAATCCGTCCATGTAGGACAAGTGTGCTTCGTTCAGTTCGTATCGCAGCGGCAGGGAGCCGGTGCGGTCGCGATGAAAGCAGAGGAACTCCATGGCCGCAGTCTCTCCTTGAAGAGGCGCCGACGGCGACGACGAAGACTGGCAGGGCCGAAACCACTGAGTGTGACAGCCGAGTGGGGAAGCGAGCCGGCCGTACGCGGGGATCTTCGACTGGCCGCCGACAGCCGTACCACAGAGGCTGAGCCAGAACCTTTTCGCGGACAGAGCCACGGGCCGGACAAACTCACGCCCGCACGCGTCCGCAGAGGGTTCGATAGGGGACGAGAGCCGAGAGGGCCAGGCTCAGGGCCGCGAAGGTCCTCATCTCACTGGCCGTCCTCGGCGCCTCACCGGTGCTGCTGATAGCAGGAGCACTGATCCGCCGCCGTTACCTCCGCTACATCTACCGTGATGAAGCCCCGTACATCCTCGACAAGGAGCGGGGTCAGGTCAGCGCCCACTACTTCGTCGTCACCCACCCTCTTCTCGAAGCGCTCTGCTGGCCCACCGAGGCATTCGCCCGCCTCATCGAACGCCGAGGTTGAACGACAAGCTCATTCCGGGCGGCCTGTCTGACCGGCATACGGATGCGCGCACGCACCCGGCCACCGTCGCCGCGACAAGCTCAGGCACCACTGTCCGAGCCTTCGGCACCCCCGTGGCCGAGGGCGGCGACATCGCGCACGGCGTCGGCGACGGCCGGGGCGTCCTTCTTCAGGATCGCGTCGTGGTTGCTGGCGACCTTCGCGCTGATCTCGAAGTTCGCGTTGCGGGCGACCACCGCGTCGAGGCTGGCGCGGATCACCTCCTGCTCGTCGCCCTTGCTCCCGATGGACGTTCCGGAAGCGACCACGTACCGGGCCGGGACGGTGATGTTGTCCAGCACGGGGCCCAGCGCGCTCTCGCGGGCGAGCCGGCCGAGCTCGATGTTGCTCTCCGCCATCTGTTCGGCGTTCATCCGTGGGGTCAGGCCCGTCGGGCGCAGCAGCGGCAGGAACCAGCTCATCCGCCGGAAGGTCTTCCGGATCCGCTGCTCCATGGCGTCGTCCAGCCAGTCGTGCGGCTGCGCGCCTTCGACCATGACGACGCCCAGGGTGCGGTCGGGATTGCGGCTGGCCCAGTGCGAGGCGACGAACGCCCCGTAGGACCAGCCCACCACCAGCGCCCGTTCCACACCTCTGGCTGCGAGAACGGCATCGACGTCGCGGACGGCGGCCTCGAAGGAGTAGTCCGCGGAGCGCTTCGATTTTCGACCGCGGGCCCGCTCGTCGAAGGTGATGTGCCGCCATCCCGTGCCCAGTTCGGCGATCACCCGCCCCCAGTACCCCTGGGTGGCGAACTGTCCGTTGAGGTAGATGACCGGGGTGCCGGGGCCGCCGGTGTCGGTGACGGCCAGGGCCGTGTCGTCGACCGGCACCATGCCGGTCCACTGCGAGCCGGTCGAGGACTTGCTGTTCTTCGTCATGTGGTTCTCCTGGTCGTGTGGGCGTGCGGTGTGCGACTTCTCCCGGGCCTGCGTGTGCATCGCGGGCCCGGGGGACGGACGGCCGGGGCGTGGGCAGGGCCCCGGTTCTGCTTCTTCAGAGGCTGCGGGCGGTGATGTCGCCGTGGGCGGTGGTGGCGCGGATGTCGAGTCCGGTGCTGCCGTCGTTCTTGAGGGCGTTGCTGACGCGGCCGTGGTCGGTGCCGGCGTCCAGGGATGCCGAGACACCCGCGGCGGCGGCGACCGAGATGTTGCCGGACTGGGTGCGGAGTACGACCGTGCCTGCTACGGCCTCGGCGATCTTGATGTCGCCCCGTGCGGTGCTGATCTCCGCGGGGCCGTGGAGCCGGCCGACCTCGACGTCGCCGTCGATCGCGGTGAGGCGGACGCTCGCGGCCTCGTCGATCTTGATCTGGTGGTACGCGCCTTCGACGGCGATGTCGCCGAGGCGTCCGATGCCGCGGAGCTCGGCGCCGGCGGCCTTGGCCTCGACGCCGGAGCCTGTGGGCAGCTGGACGGTGACCTCCACGGACCCGGAGGAGCCGAGGAGCTGGTTGCTGGAGGCCGAGGCCGTGATCCGCAGGACGCCGTCGGCGTAGGTGACCGTGGTCTGCTCGGCGGCCTTGGTGTCGCGGCTCTTGGAGGGATCGGCGGGCAGGACCTCGACGGTGGTTTCGGCGCGGTCCGAGGCGGTGAACTGGAGGCGCCCGGCGGGGATGTCCAGGATGGCGGTGATCGGGGCGGTGGTGTCGAACTGCTGCATCATGTTCTCCGTAGTCGTTCGCTGTTTCTGATAGTGGAAACGCTACGTTGCTTTCCAAATCCCGACAACCATTCTGTTGCTCAGAATCGTTATCAGTGCAGGTGGTTGACGGGAAACCGTTGCAACGGCTTTGATGGCAACGCAACGACGGTCGCCTTGATCATTGCAATGGATGAGAAGTGAACGCTATAGTGAGGCGATCAGGGACCGCCATGAAGGATCACTGAGGGATCACTAGGAGATTGCGATGCCGGGAGGCAGACTCACCCAGCAGGAACGCCAGCAGATCGGGCTGGGGCTGGCCGACAGCCTCTCGTACGCCGAGATCGCCCGACGTCTGGACCGTCCGACCTCGACGATCACGCGTGAGGTGATGCGCAACGGCGGCCCCACCGCCTACCGCGCCGATCTGGCCCACCGCGCCACAGAACACCGTGCCCACCGGCGCAAGCCCGCCGCCGCCCGAGGGGCGCAGACCGCTCCGCAGGCCCATGGACGCGACGCCGAAGCCGTGGCCGAGTACGAGGAGATGTTCACCACCGTCCTCATGGGCTCGGGCCTGACCAAGATGACGGCCCGGGTGCTGACCTGTCTGTTCACCACCGACGCGGGCAGCCTCACCGCGTCCGAACTCGTCCAGCGCCTCCAGGTCAGCCCGGCTTCCATCTCCAAGGCGATCGCGTTCCTGGAGAGCCAGAGCCTCGTCCGCCGGGAACGCGACGAACGCCGCCGCGACCGCTACGTCGTCGACGGCGAACTCTTCTACCAGGCGACGATCGCCAGCGCCCGCGCCAACGACCAGCTCGTCGAAACCGCACGCCAAGGCGTCGCCGTCCTGGGGCCCGACACCCCGGCCGCCGCCCGCCTGGAGAACATCGCCCGCTTCCTCGACTTCATAAGCGAAAGCATCACCCGCGCCGCCGAACAGGCCCGCGAAGTCCTCCACACCAAGCCCGAATCGACCTCGTGAGAGCGGTACGGATGCCGCGCAGGCCGTTGAAGTGACGGGCCGGACCCGTGTCCACGAGCCAGGCCTGCGAGGCCGGCCACTCGGTCATGGTCTGACGTCAGGACGTGATCACGGTGGGGTTTCCCTCGCTCCAGATGTTGGTGATCCTGCGGTGTGTGAAGCGCCAGCCGTCCGGGGTGCGGCGCAGCCGGTCGTCGTAGCGGCCCGCGCCGAGGAACTTCTCGCCATCGGGCAGGCCATGGCGGACATGCTGGGCCTGGTAGTAGCACGTGTGCTCGGCCTCGTCACCGTGCACTGCGGCGACATGGTTGCCGTTCAGGTGATGGGTGGCGTCCATTCGCTCCAAGCCGGTGCTGATCCTGGCAACGATCGCGTCAGGCCCGCAGATCCGTTCCCCCGAACCGCTGTACTCCCAGCAGGCGTCGTCAGTGAACAGTGCGCCCAGCGTCTCCCAGTCCCTGGTGTCCAGGGCCGTCGCGTACGCAACGACGGCATCCACGATCGCCGCGCGGTCTGTGAGTTCCTGGAGCATCGAGCCGCCTTCCGGGTTGGTGCACGATTTGATACGGAGTACATGATTGGTAACGGTCGGGCCCGGCGGAAGAAGGCACTTTCATGTCCCGGAGTCACATCGATGTGTCAGCCCTGGCCAGCGAGGCGTGCCCGGTCTCGGAGGTCCTCGATCATGTCTCCGGGAAGTGGAGCATCGGCATCCTGGTAGCCGCAGCGCAGGGTCCGGTCCGGTTCACGGAGCTGGAACGTTCGATCAGAGGGATCAGCAGGCGCATGCTCACGCTCAACTTGCGCAAGCTGGAGCGGGACGGCCTGCTCGTACGCACCGTCCATCCGGTCGTTCCGCCCAAGGTCGAGTACACGCTGACGGAAATGGCCCAAGAGCTCCACAAGTCGCTGCTCGGGCTCACCGACTGGGCCAAGCGACACGGCAGCACGGTCGCCGCCGCCCAGGCCGCCTACGACCGCGAACACATCGCCTGACGGTCGCGGCCCAGAACTCGCGGGCCACACATCATCCGCGGCAGGGGCCACGCCCGCCGGACCGGGATACGGTTGCCCGCATGTACCCGGTCAGCCGTTGCAGTCGGCGCCTCGGACTTCGCGAGCTCACCGTTGACGACGTGGACGACCTGCTCGGGATCTACGGAGACCCGTGGACCACTGAGCACCTGTCATTCGAGCCTCGTACAAGGGATCAGGTCGGCCAGATCGTCGAACGGTCCATGGCCTCGGCGAGCGCGTCGCCCCGCAGTGAGTACGCACTCGCCGTCGTCGAGCGCGGGAGCAGCCGCCTGATCGGGTTCGGCCGCATCGCCACCGATCCTCACCAGCCCCGCGGAGCCACCTTCGGCTTCGCCCTCCACTCCGGCACCCGGGGTGAAGGGTACGGAGTCGAGTCCGTACGTCTGTTGCTCGGACTCGGATTCGAGGAACTGCACCTGCACCGCATGTGGGGCGCGCGGTCGCCCCTCAACGAGGCGTCGGCGCGGACCATGGCCAGGGCGGGGATGGTCGAGGAGGGTGTCATCCGGCAGCACATCGAGAAGGCCGGTGCCTGGCGCGACTCGGTGGTGCACTCGATGCTCGAGAGTGAATGGGTGTCCGGCTGACTTCGCCCAGAGGGCGCATGCGTAACCCTTGGATGCAACCCTTGGGTTGGCGGCGGCCGACCGCTGAGGGGGCATCAGTTCCGGAAGCGGGCCACGGCGTGGGACGGGACGGGGCGGCCATCCGGCCACCCCGTCCGGAAGATCCGGGACGTCAGGACATCCGGCCCGTCAGGAACGGAATCCGATGACACCGAACCCCGGCCGCTCCGCCGCGAGCCGCATCCAGCCGACGCACTGCATGACCGCATCGATGACTTCCGGCTCCAGCGGCGGTGCCTGGCCCGATGCGTCGACCGCGGCCTTCGTGGCCTCGAACTGCTCCAGCGCCTGCGCGATCTGATCGGGCGTCCACTCGCCGGAGCCCGGTGTGTACGCGTACGGCAGGGGCGCCGGCAGGTCGCCGTAGCTGAAGGTCTCCACGGACACTGCGGTGATGCCCAGAGCCTTGAGGCCCTGGTCGACCATCGAGAGCCAGTCGCCACGGTGCGGAGTGAAGCAGTCGTTCCTCAGGAACGAACCGGTGAGCGAGCACAGCCGGTCGTAGGCGTAGCCGTACTGGAAGGCATGGTCCTTGTTCTCGCTGAAGGGCCCGCCGTCGATGACAGCGCGCAGCGCCTCGAGCGCCGTGGGAGCGCCCTGCCCGATCTCGTCGCTGAAATAGTCGTCGTCGCGGGCCAGGTCGTCCCCGAAGCTGTTGCGGACCACCTCCAGCAACTGGTGGTCGTGAGATCCGACCAGGGCGCGCGTGGCGGCCACGTCGAGCAGGTAGACACTCAGAGAGGAACTCATGGGACCGAATCTAAGGGAAGCCTCTGACACCGCTGCGCGCGGTCGCTACTGGGTTCGAAGGGGTAACGGCATGGGCTGACCTCAGGGTTGGGAGCATTCTCCCGATTCCAACCTGGGGCAGCGCTGCCGACGAGCTCATGCCGCCTACTTGGCTCGACGCTCTCCCGTGAGGCACATGCCCGGCTTGGCGTAGACAGTCACTTGTGCGCCCCGTACTTGCTCTCGCGAGCATTCTGTGAAATTCGTACGCAGAACCTGACGTTTCATAACCTCCTTCGTGAAAGGGTCCTCGGGTTGGCCTGGCGGATCGCTGAGAACCACGATTCGTTCGGCCGAGACCATCCTGGACCGGATCCGGGATGCGGAGATTTCGACACCTTCGAGGGTTCCGGACGTCGCAGGATCTTGCGCCAGCGCCAGGTCCTTCAGGCCGTCGAACCGGTTCGGGTAGGAAAGTTTCCACTCTCGGCGACGTGATGGTGCGAAGATTACGGAATCCCCTCGCCGGGAGACCTTCTGGACGGTCTCGGCAATTGCGGTGACGTCATCCTTCCGGCTCGATGGAGTGCGCAGTTCAAGAGTTACGGGGATCAGGGCCGCGACGACAGCCAGTGATGCAGTGGTGATGCCGGCCGCGTAAATTCTGCGACGGCTCTCCTGGTGGAGTGACCTTGCGTGCTTGAATCCGCGGTCGAGTGCCATCCCGATCAGGAGAGATGCACCGATCGTGGAGTACAGCACATACCTTTCCACGTACATCTTCTGGATAAGTGAGCCCACCAGCAGACATGCGGTAGGCGCGATGGCCAAGGGGATTGCCAACTGATTCAGTACGCGATGCCCCCATGCCTGGGGCCGGAACCTGAAACACAGGTACGCCAGGACGGCGAGCCCGGAGATCTGCAGCCAGTCCAGGATCTTCGGGTTGCCGATCCAGGACACCTGGCCTGACTGGCCCGCGCTGAAGAGAGCGAGCGGCAGCAGGCAGAGCAGGGTGAATCCCACGGACATCCACCAGTATTTACGTACACCAGAATTGCGTGGCAGGGTAATCACGGTGATGCCGTGTGCCACGAGGGCGAGAGCGGCAAATTCGTGAAGCCAGGTCGCGGCCAGCGCGGACAGCGTGTACGCCGCCCAGAGCATCTTCGATGAATTGTCGATCAGGCGTACAAGGAGGTACGTGGCCAGCGCCACCAGGGCGCACACCATCGCGTAGGAGCGCCCTTCCTGTGCGTACATCTGGACCGCCGGGCTGATGGCGAATGCCAGTCCCGAGAGAAGTCCGACGCGCGTTCCTGCGATTCGGTATCCGATGAGACCGATCAGGCCGGCCGATAGGGAGATGGCCCATACGGAGGGGAGCCGTAAAGCGAAGAGTCCGCCGTCCCAGAACTTGAACAGCTCATGCATGAAGGCGTAGTACACGCCGTGAACCGCATCGGCGTGATTCGTGAGGTCATAGATTTCCGAAAGGCTGCGATGTGACACCTGGTATGTGGCGGATTCGTCCCGCCACATGGAGTTGTTTCGGTCCAGCCCCCACAGTCCCAGGCCCAGGGAAAGTGCTGCGGGGGTCAGTGTTGCGAGGAGTTTTCCCAGCCCGGTCGATGGTGTGAACAATGCGGCCGGTGCCGACGCTGCTCCCTGATGAATGTCCAGCGGGGGGTTCCCGTGTGCACCCGTAAGGGATTTCTCTTGAAGTTCGACGTTGACCTCCGAGGGGAAGCGGTGAACGCGGTGGGAGGTGTCGAGCAATGCGCAGGCATTACGCCCCTCGTGGAATGTTGACTCACCATACTGGACGGGCAGTTGGAATTGGCTGACATCTGGATCTGCACTGACGATCCCGACTGTGGCTCTGTTGAAGGAGTTCAGCGTTGTCCCCCGCACAGAGGGCGTAGGGGCCTTGAGCTCTGATGCCGAATACGCGGGCCTGACCGTCCGTCGGGGCCGGGCCGGGCCGGACGGGGACCTATCATCGGCGGCACCTCGTCGACCACTGGAGTACGCCGCCATGTCATTGCCCCGCATCGGAGTCGTCATCGTGACGATGGGCACGCGCCCGCGCGAGCTGGAGGCCCTGCTCGCCTCGGTGGAGAAGCAGGATGTGCCCGCGGCGAGAGTGATGCTGGTCGGCAACGCGACGCCCCTCACCGACGTGGACGTCGCGGGCAACGTGACCAAGGTCCCGCTTCAGGAGAACCTCGGCTGTCCGGGAGGCCGCAATGTCGGCCTGGGCAGGCTGCTTGAGTCCGGCGAGGCCGACGTCGTCATCGAGCTCGATGACGACGGTCTGCTCATCGACGCGGATGTGTTCCGCACCGTCCAGCAGCTGTTCGCCACGGACCCTGAGCTGGGTATCGTCGGGTTCCGGGTCGCCGATGAGCAGGGACGCACGGAGCGGCGTTGGGTGCCCCGGCTGCGGGCCGGCGATCCGATGCGTGGTGGCCCGGTGACGGCGTTCCTCGGCGGCGGGCACGCCTTCTCGATGCCCATGCTCGGCGAGATCGGCCTGTGGCCCGCGGAGTTCTTCTTCGGGCACGAGGAATCCGACCTGGCCTGGCGGGCGCTCGATGCGGGGTGGAAGATCCTTTACGAACCCGGACTCGTCCTCCAGCACCCCAGGACGTCCCCGGCCCGGCATGCGGGCCACTACCGGTTCACGGCCCGCAACCGGGTGTGGCTCGCGCGCCGTCGGCTCCCGGTGCCCCTGATCCCGCTCTATCTCGGCGTGTGGATCGTCCTCACGATGGCCCGCATCCGGTCCCTGGCCGGCGTCAAGGCGTGGTGGGGCGGCTTCGCCGAGGGCGTGCGGAAGCCGTGCGGGCCGCGCCGGCCGATGAAGTGGCGCACGGTGTGGCGCATGACCCGCCTCGGCCGCCCGCCGCTTCTGTGAACGGCCGCCCTACTCACTGATGCGAGGCCGACGCCGCCACGGACGCCGGCACGGACGCCGCAACGGACGCCGGCACTGGCAACGCCACCGACAGCGGCCCCGCCACCCCGCGCACCGCGGGAAACGCCTCCCGCAGCGCCTCGCGCCAGTCCCGGATCGCCCCGACACCCGTCGCGTTCCACCGGTCGTGGCCCAGGACGCTGTACGGCGGCCGCCGCGCGGGCGTGGCGAAGAACGCGCCGGGCACCGGGCGGATGCGGGCCGGGTCCGCGCCCAGCAGCCGGAACACCTCGCGGGCCAGCTCCACCCGGGTGCACCCACCGCCGCTCGTCGCGTGGTAGATGCCCGGATCCGCCGTGCCGTGCAGGGCGGCCCGGCCGAGCGCCACGATCTGGCCCGCGGCGTCCGCGCTCCAGGTGGGCTGTCCGCACTGGCCGTCCGCGACGTCGACGTACTCCCGCTCGCGCTCCAGCCGGATCAGCGTGCCGACGAAGCCGTTGCCGCCGCTGCCGTACAGCCAGGCCGTGCGCACCACGTACCCCGTCCACGGCAGCAGCTGGAGCACCGCGCGCTCGCCCTCCAGCTTCGTACGGCCGTACGTGCTCAGCGGCTCGGGGCGGGCGTCCTCGGGGTAGGGCGTGCGGGCCTCGCCCGGGAACACGTAGTCCGTGGACACCTGCACCAGCAGCGACCCGAAGTCGCCGCAGGCACCGGCCAGCCGGCGCGGCCCGTCACCGTTGACGCGCAGCGCCCGTGCCGGTTCGGACTCCGCGCCGTCGACATCGGTGTACGCGGCCGCGTTGACCACGACGCCGGGCCGGTGGGCGGTCATCGCCGCGCGCACGGCGCGGGGGTCCGCCACGTCCAGTTCCTCGTGGCCGAGCGCGACGTACGGCTGCCCCGCCCGTTCGAGGGCGGGCAGCAGCTCCCGGCCGAGCAGACCGCGCGCTCCCGTGATCAGCCAACGGGTCACAGGGCCGCCTTCTGCTTCAGCGGCTCCCACCAGTCGCGGTTGTCCCGGTACCAGGCGAACGTCTCGCGCAGTCCCTGGGTGAAGTCCTTGCGCGGCCGGTAGCCCAGTTCGGACGAGATCTTGCCGCAGTCCACCGAGTAGCGCAGATCGTGCCCGAGCCGGTCGGCCACGTGCTCGACGCTCTCCCAGGTCGAGCCGGCGAGCTCCAGCAGCAGCTCGGTCAGCTCCTTGTTGCTGAGTTCGGTGCCACCGCCGATGTTGTAGACCTCGCCGGGACGGCCGCCGGTACGCACCAGCTCCAGGCCCTGCACATGGTCGTCGATGTGCAGCCAGTCCCGGACGTTGAGGCCCTGCCCGTACAGCGGCACCCGGTGGCCGTCGAGGAGGTTGGTGAAGAACAGCGGGATGACCTTCTCGGGGAAGTGGTGGTGGCCGTAGTTGTTCGAGCAGCGGGTGACCCGCACGTCCAGGCCGAAGGTCCGGTGGTAGGACAGGGCCACCAGGTCGGAGGAGGCCTTCGACGCGGCGTAGGGGGAGTTGGGGCGCAGCGGGTCGGTCTCCGGCCAGGAACCCTCGTCGATCGACCCGTAGACCTCGTCGGTCGACACGTGCAGGAACCGGGCCGGTCCGCCCGGCCGGTGCAGCGCCGCGTGGAGGAGCGTCTGGGTGCCCAGGACGTTGGTGGTGACGAACTCCGCCGCGCCCTGGATGGAGCGGTCCACGTGGGACTCGGCGGCGAAGTGCACGATCTGGTCGTGCGAGGCCACCAGCTCGGCGACGAGCCGGGTGTCGCAGATGTCGCCTTGTACGAAGGAGAACCGGCTGCTGGTGCGGACCGGGTCGAGGTTGGCGGGGTTGCCCGCGTACGTGAGCTTGTCGAGCACGGTGATGTGTACGTCGTCGGGGCCGCCGGGCCCCAGGAGCGTACGGACGTAGTGCGATCCGATGAATCCGGCGCCGCCGGTGACGAGGATGCGTGTGTCGGTCATGAGGAGATCTGCACCTTGCTGTGGTCGCCGAGAACGAAACGGTGGGCGGCGGGCATCCGCGGGGCGGGAGTCACCTCGACGCTGCGCCCGATGATCGACGCCTCCACCCGGCGGACCCCGCGCAGCGAGGAGTCGTCCAGGACGATGGAGAACTCGATCTCGCTGTCACTGATGGTGCAGTTGCGCGAGACGGACGTGAACGGGCCGACGTAGGAGGAGGTGATCACGGTGCCGGCGCCGATCACCGCGGGACCCACGATGCGGGAGCCGGTGACCGTGGCGCCCGCCTCGATCTGCACCCGCCCGATGATCTCGCTGTCCGCGTCGACGTCACCCTCGATGCGCTGCTCGGAGGTCTCCAGGACGGACCGGTTGACCTCCAGCATGTCGGTGACGTTGCCGGTGTCCTTCCAGTAGCCGGAGATCGTCGTGGACCGTACGTCGCGGCCGTTGTCGATCAGCCACTGGAGGGCGTGGGTGATCTCCAGCTCCCCGCGCCAGGACGGTTCGATGGAACGTACGGCTTCGTGGACGGCGGGGGTGAACAGGTAGACGCCGACCAGGGCGAGGTCGCTCTTGGGCACCTTCGGCTTCTCCTCGAGGCCGGTGACCCGTCCGTCGGGGCCGAGCTCGGCCACGCCGAACGCCTTGGGGTCGGAGACCCGGGTGAGCAGGATCTGCGCGTCCGGACGCTCGCTGCGGAAGCCGTCGACGAGGTCGGTGATGCCGCCCACGATGAAGTTGTCACCGAGGTACATCACGAAGTCGTCGTCGCCGAGGAAGTCCTGGGCGATCAGTACGGCGTGGGCGAGGCCCAGGGGCGCGTCCTGCGGGATGTAGGTCACCTCGAGGCCGAACTCGGAGCCGTCGCCGACGGCTTCCCTGATCTCGTCGGCCGTGCTCCCGACGATGATGCCGACCTGCTTGATGCCGGCGTCCGCGATCGCCTCCAGGCCGTAGAAGAGCACCGGCTTGTTGGCCACGGGCACCAACTGCTTGGCGGATGTGTGGGTGAGGGGGCGCAGGCGGGTTCCGGCCCCGCCGGAGAGTACGAGAGCCTTCATGCCACCCGAGGCTAGAAGCGGACACTTGAGCGCAGGTGGGGGATCGGCCGCGCCACAGGATGCCTCCAGGGCCGCTCGACCACTGGTGCAGATCCTCGGAGGGTTCCCTGAGGCGAGCATGAGGAAGGCACCCCATGGCAGACGACCACCGCGCACTCATCCAGTCCTTCGTCGACATGATCAACAGTCATGACATCAGCGCGATGAGCGAGCACACCGCGCCCGCGCACATCGACCACAACCCGGTGGTCGACGACGGCATCGAGGCCAACACCGAGTTCTGGAAGCAGATCTTCGCGGCGTTCCCCGACATCAGCATCGTCGTCCACGACCTGATCTCGGACGGCGACCGGATCTCCGGACGCTTCGAGTACACGGGCACCCACCAGGGCACCTTCTTCGGTGTGGAGGCCACCGGGCGCACGCTGACGTTCCAGTCGATCGACATATGGCGCGTCGAGAACGGGCTGCTGGCCGAGCACTGGGACCAGCTGGACATGAGCGGCATGTTCCACCAGCTGGGTGTCGACTTCTACGCGATGCAGGGGGCCTGACACACCCACCGCACAACGGGCCGGCCCGGCGGGCACGACGGTCATCCGTCGTGCCCGCCGGGCCGTCGTGCGTCAGGCGCCGGCCCGCTCCACATCGTCCACCAGCCGGGCGTGCGCGAGGATCGCATCGGCGTGCGGGGTGAAGTCCTGCGACTCCAGGACCGCGCGGGCGAAGACCCCGGCCGTGTTGGTGAAGTGACGGTCAGGGGCGAGCGCGATCTCCTCGAGCCTGCCGTCGCGCTCGACCTTGAGCACGGGCGTGTACTCGTCGGGTGTGCTGAACGCGCGCTCCAGCCGCAGCCGCCCGCGGCTGCCCCACAGCTCGTACCCGCTGCGGTAGGAGTGCTCGACACCGTACGAGAGCTGGGCCGCCACTCCGTCGGGCGAGCGGAGCAGCGCACTGCCCGCGGGCTGCGGCCCGTGCGCGCTCGGCGGCCGCACATGGGCGCCGGCCACGCGCAATCCGGGACCTAGGAACAGCTGCGCCGCGCGCAGCGGATAGGCGGCGACCTCCGGCAGTGTGCTGGCCCGCCGGAGCGTGCCGGAGCCGTCCTGGTCCGGCTGGAGCGGGATGCCGAACTCGGAGGAGAACTGCTGTACGTCGCCGATCAGCCCGTCCGCCACCAGTTCCCGCACCCGTGCGTGCTGGGAGTGGTGGAGGAACATGAAGTTCTCCATCAGCAGCAGCCCGCGTTCACGGGCGAGGGCCACCGCCTTCTCGGCGTCCGCGAGGCCGGTGGCGAACGGCTTCTCGCACCACACGTGCTTGCCGGCCTCCAGCGCCCGCAGGGTCCATTCCGCGTGCAGCTCGGGGGGCAGGGGTACGTAGACGGCGTCGACGTCGTCCCGTCGCAGCAGCTGCTCGTAGTCCTGCACGGCCGCGCCGCCGAACTGCGCGGTGAACTCCCGGGCGCGCTCGATCCTGCGGCTGGCCACCGCCGTGACCCGCATCAGAGGCTGGTGCGCGAGCGAGGGCAGCGTGCGGCGCCGGGCGATGTCCGCGCAGCCGAGGACCCCGATCCGCAGGGCCCGTGTGTCCGTCCCGCTCACCGTGCGTACACCCCGCCCAGTGACCAGGCCGCGCGCAGACCCGTCAGCAGGGTCCTGGCCTCGACGTTCAGGTAGTTGCTGTGCCGCATCAGATCGGACAGCTGGCCCGCCGTCACCCAGGTGAAGTCGTCGGGTACGTCCACCGGGAAGTCGTCGCCGACCTCCATGAGGACATAGCGGTTGCCGGCGTGGTGGAACCGCCCGCCCTCCTCGGACTGCACGGTGTCGTACAGCAGGCTGCCGGGATCCGCCGCCAGGACGACGTCCAGGTAGCGCGGCTGCTGGTGGCGCGGCAGGGAGAGGGCGCGGCCCGGCTGGCACTGGACGGTGGGGCCGAGCTCGGCCACGTCGAGCACGCCCGCCTCGGACCTCGCGTGTGTCAGCAGATGCGGCACCCCGCCGATGCGGCGGATCAGGAACGCGGCGAGGCCCTGTTCGGCGGGGGCGAGCAGGGGCTGGGTCCAGCTCTTCACCTCGCGGTTGGCGGCCGCCACCGACGCGGCGATGACCGTGAAGTGGTGAGCCGTCTCGTGGACGATCTCGGTGTCGGTGCGGTGCCAGCGCTCGACGCGCGACAGGGGCACCGTGCGCTGCACCAGCTGCCGCTGGGCCTTGATCTCGGTGAGCCGGCTGAGCACGTGCTCGGTGGAGTGCAGCGGGGGCCCGCCACCGGTGAGCAGGGGGATCAGCGAGAGCACGGTCCGCGCGTCCATGTTGATGACGTTCGACTCGTACAGCAGCTGGTTGATCTGGCCGAGCGTCAGCCAGACGAAGTCCTCGTGCGGCGGTACGTCGCCGATGGCCTCGACCACCATGTTGCGGTTGCGCTTGCGCAGGAACCAGGAGCCCTGTTCCGACTGGAGCGAGTCGTACATCACCCGGGAGCAGGCGCGCGGCGGGGCGAAGTAGTCGATGTAGCGCACGGCGGCGCCCTTGTGCACGCCGGTGAAGTTGCTGCGCGTCGCCTGCACGGTCGGGGACAGCTGGACCGTGTCGACGTTGCCGGGTTCCATCTTGGCCTGCATCAGGCAGTGCAGAACGCCGTCGAACTCCTTGACGACGATGCCCAGGATGCCGATCTCCGGCTGGTTGATGATCGGCTGCGACCAGGCATGGTCGTGGCCCTCCCACTCCGTGCGCAGGGAGATGCCCTCCACGGAGAAGAACTGGCCGCTGTCGTGCACCAGGTTTCCGGTGGAGTCCTCGAAGTGCCAGCCGACGAGGTCGGCGAACGGGATCTGCCGCACGTCGTAGCGGTTGGTGCGGCGCTGCGCGGCGAACCATTCGCGGAACACCGGGTTGGGTGTCACCGCGCTGTCGAGAGCCTGGGCGGACAGCGTGAACCGTCCCGCCGGACTCGTGGCGACGCCCGGGGGCGCTGCCTGGGTGATGGTCATCAGGGAACTCCTTCGGCTTTTCCCGCGAGCCCAGGGCAGGCGGCCGCAGCACGACGATGGGCCAGCGCGATGGGCTGTCACTGGAGAGTGCCTGGACAGCTCCCACAGGATCGCTGGAGTCCGGATGCGGACCGAGGCCCTTTCATGCAAGGGAAGTTATCACTGACAAATTTCCTAGCGTCACTAGACAGGGAGGGTCGGGATCCTTACGCTGGGGCGTCATGAGAATCCTCTTTGCCGGCGCCGGAAACTTCGGCCACGTCTATCCCCTCATCCCCTTGGCGACGGCCGCCCGGGCGGCGGGCCACGAGGTCTCCTTCGCCACGGGTGAGCAGCTGCATCCCGCCCTGGTGCGGGCCGGCCTCGATCCGGTCAAGGCCGGACGGTCCGTCCCCGAGGCGTTCATGGAAGCCGTACGTGCCCAGGGGCACGAAGGCGGCGACCTCGGCGCGCAGGACGTACCGCCGGAGGTCCTGGCGGCCCTGCACATCGAGGTGTTCGGCTCGGTGCTGCCCCGCTGGGTCGCCGCCGACCTGGCACCCCAGCTGGAGCGGCTGCGCCCCGACCTGGTGATCTACGAGGCGCTGAACCCGGGCGCCTCCTTCGCCGCGCGGCTCGCGGGCGTGCCCGCCATTGCGCACGGCGTCGGCCTGATGGCCCAGGGCCCCGAGGACCTGGCCATCCAGGAGAAGCTGCTCGCCACCGCCGCCGACCTGGGCGTCGACGTGCCCTTCGGCCAGCTGCTGGCCCTGGCCCGTACGTACATCGACATCTGCCCCCCGTCCATCCAGGACCCGCACTTCCTGGCCGCCCCGCTGCCGCGCATCGAGCAGCGCTCCGTCGCCTACGCCGAGGCGGGCGAACTGCCCGAGCGCTTCCGGGACAGCTCCGAGCCGTTCGTGTACGTCACCCTGGGCACCGCACTCGGCTCGGCCGAGGTGCTGCGCACGGTCGTCGAGGGCCTGTTGCCGCTGGACGTTCCGCTGCTCGTCGCGGCCGGTCCCGTGGTGCCCGTCGAGGAGCTCGGCGAGCTGCCCGACCGGGTGGTGGCCGTGCCGTGGGTGGCCCAGGCGAAGGCACTCGAGCACGCGTCGCTGGTCGTTCAGCACGGCGGCGCCGGCACCACGCTCGCCACGCTGGCGGCCGGGCTGCCGCAACTGGTGCTGCCGCAGGGCGCGGACGGTCCGGCCAACGGCCGCGCCGTGCGCGACGCGGGCGCCGGTGACGTGGTCTTCGCCCCGGACCTGTCCGCCGAGGCGATCACCGAAGCGGCCCGCGCGCTGCTGGCCTCCGACGACGCCCGCCGGGGCGCCCGCAAGGTCGCCACGGAGATCGAGTCGATGCCCCTCCCGGCCGAGACCGTGAAGCGGCTCGGGGAGTTCACCGGCTGACGCTCCCACCGCCCGGCGGCCGTCCGGCCGCCGGGCCCCATGACTCCGGTGTGCGCGCTGAATCCCCCGCCGCGCGCACCGGGCAACCCTCAGCACAGGGGAAGCGGCACCGTTCCGGCCGCTGTGAACGGGACGGTGCCGTGTGCACCGGAGTGCGGCAGCAGATCGTCGACCGGGGCCCAGGGGCGTGCGAGCACCAGGGCCCGCAGCATCTGCTGCACCTCGGCCACCAGACGTACGGCCGCGGAGCGCTCGATCACGGAAGGCGCGAAGTCGAGGCACAGCAACGGGTCCTCGCGCCAGCGCAGTACGGTCAGCGCCGCCTGCGCCGGGCCGGCTCCCAGATGGCCGTGGTGGAAGCGCACGGTCAGGGCGCCGCACCCTGCGTGCGCGGGGAGCCATTCGTCGCGGGCCGCGAACATCACCCCGGCCGGTGCGGGCGGGGCGAGGGCATGTGCGGCTCCTCGCCCCTCCGCGCCGGCGAGCGCCTCGCCGAAGGCGCAGGCCACGCCGCGCAGGAAATAGTCGGTGGTGCCCTCCAGCTCACAGCCGACCGGGACGGTCGCGGCGCACGGCGCCACGGCACGCAGCGCCGCCGCGGCCGGATGGCGGGGCAGTTCGACGTCCACCGGCACCGCATCGGCGCCGGAGTCCCGGCCCAGCGCCAGGGCCCAGGCGGCGAGCAGGACACCGCCGTGCGGTACGCCCGCCCGCCGGGCCACCCGGTCCACCGCGTCACGCAGCGCCTCGTCGAGGGCGAACCGCAGCCGCTCGGTCCGGAAGCGGGGGGTGCCGAGCCGGCCGGTCTCCGGCGACAGGTCTCCGGCCGGAGCGTGGTGCGAAGCCCCTTCCGGCAGCACGGCGTCCGGGGCGGGGGCGGCCGTGCGGTCCGGCGCGAGACCGTGCACCGCGCGGTGGTAGCCGGCCAGGAGTTCCTGCCAGACGAGGGCGGCGGACCAGCCGTCGGCCACCGCTTCGTGGTGGACGAACGACAGCAGATGCCGGCCGGTGCCCAGCCCGGCCAGGACGAACGACAGGGGCGGGCTGCCCGGTTGCCCGGCCAGCCGCCGCAGGTCCGCCGCCACCCGTGCGTGCGCCGCCGCCACCGGTTCGGGCCCGGCGCCCGGCGGCAGGTGGCGCAGGGTGACGAGCGGGGCGGGGTGCCGGTCCAGGACGCGGCGTGCCAGCCCCTGCCCGAACGGGGCGAACGCGGTGCGCAGCGCCTCGTGCCGGGCGCAGAGTGCCTCGATCGCCGCCCGCAGCGCGGGTACGTCGAGGGGCCCGGTCAGCTCGGCACTGAGCACGTGGTGCACGGCGTGGGCGCCGGAGTGCTGTTCGGCGGCGAGGGCGGTCAACTGGCCCGGCAGCAGGGGCCGCCAGGCGGGTCTGTGCGGGAGATCCGGGGAAGGGGCCGTTACCGGTACGGCCAGGTCGAGCACGTCCGCGAGCGGCGCGGGACCCATCAGCCGGTGCAGCTCCACGCCGAGCCCCAGCCCTTCGCCGGCGCGCAGCCGCAGGCGCATCGCCCGGTCGTAGGTCCCGCCCAGGGTGATGAAGGGGGAACCGGCGGCCCGGGGCGCCAGGGTGCGGGCGTCGAGGTCCATCACGTCCGCGGCCAGGTCGAGCAGCGCCTCCGAGGGAATCGGGGTCAGCATGAGGTGGCCCTTCTGTGGCGGTCTTGCCGCGATCGTGGCGACCCTGGCTCGAAGGTCGCTCGAACGCGGCTGCACAGAAGACGGCCGCACCCTACATCTTTCGGGAGCAGAAACCCTATCAGTGCTAGCTAGAGTTTCGCTGAAATGCTAGTATCGGCAGCATGACCGCTCGAGAGCGCCGCCTTCGTGAGCAGGCCAACCGCCATCAGCTGATCCTCGCCACCGCGCGCGAGATGGCCGAGGAGGAGGGCTGGGACAACGTCACCACGCGACGCCTCGCGGACCGTATCGAGTACAGCCAGCCCGTGCTCTACCAGCACTTCAAGAACAAGGACGCCATCGTGCACGCGGTGGCGACCGAGGGGTTCGGCGAGCTCACCGCGGTGTTGCGCGCGGCCTGCCCGGAGACCGGGAATCCGCGCGACGCACTGCACGCGGTCGCCCGCGCCTACGCCGGCTTCGCCGCCCGGTGGCCCGCCCTCTACCAGGCGATGCTGGTCATCGACACGGGCGAGGAGCGGAGCGACGAGCGCGAACCGCAGCCCCTGCTCGGCGTGCTGGCGCAGATCCAGCAGGTGGTGGAGCCGGTCGCCGAGGACCGCGACCCCCGGGTGCTGGCGGAAGTGGTGTGGAGCGCCTGGCACGGCCTCGTCACGCTCGCCGGCGGCGGCCGGCTCACCGTGGACGGGACCGACGAGCGCCTGCTCATGCTCACCGACGCCCTGACCGAGCCCGCGGCCCAGCCGGCCTGAGCGGCCGTTCCTGAGCGACCTCGCCTGACGAACCACCTTGACGAACCACCCCTGACCGACTGCCCCTGACCGACCGACCCCTGAGCGACCGTCCGATCGACGGCCGCTACGGGTTCGCTCGGGCATCCAGGTTTTCAGGCTGTCAGGGCTGTCAGGCGGTCAGACCGTGGTGGTCTCGGCAGGCTCGCTCGATGCGTCCGACGCCTTGACGTGCTCGTTGACCCGCTTGCCGAGCAGGATGAAGAGCAGGATGAGCCCGACGGTCAGCAGGATGTGGCCGAGCCCCGCGGTCAGCGGCACGGACACGTTGATGTTGTCCTCGTCGCGGCCGAGCACGGTCAGGATGCCGTGGACGCCCATCATCGCGGTGGAGATGACGATGCCGATGTTGTAGAACCAGAAGAAGGCCGTGAACAGTTTCGAGCCCGACAACTGGAAGACCTTGTCCAGCACGAGGACGATCAGAAAGACGATCATGCCCAGCGCCAGCAAGTGGGTGTGCATGAGAGCCAGTTGGGTCTCGCCGGTGAAGTCCTTGATCTTGGTGAACTCCCGGTAGAAGAGCCCCGAGATTACTCCCACGATCATGTAGACGTGTGCTGCGTAATACGACTTCCGCATGGCGGAGTTCGCTCCCTGGGTCGATTACCGTACGGATCACGCTCATTCAAGCATCCGCATGCCGTCCATCGGTGTACTTCACAAGTACGCCTCCAGGACCCGTCGAGCGGTACTCAAGCGTTTCTCGTACGAGCCCCGAGCGGTTCGTGCGACAGCGCGGCCCCTGTCGTACGAGACCGGCTCGGGGAACGGTCGCGGACCGCTCGAGCGCACCGGGCGTCGGCGGGCGGGCGCACTACCGTGACGCTGCCGAGCGTGAGGAGGCAGCGATGGAGGAACAGCACGCCACCCTGCGCGTTCTGCCCGGGCGGCCCGCCCTTCAGCAGATCGTCGAAGCGGACACCGCACCCGGCGCCGGGGCGCCGCGCCCGGTCCGGGTCCATGTCGTGGGCGCCGACCCGCTGGCCCGCGTCGGCCTGCGGACCCTGCTGACGGGCCACCCCGCCATCCGTATCACCGGCGAGAGCGCGCCCGGCCCCCAACTGGCCCACGCACTGCGGTCGTCACGCCCCAGGGTCCTCGTCGTGCACGGCGCCCTCCCGGCCGATGAGCGGCTGCCCCTGATGTGCGAACAGGAGGCGCCGGACGGCATCAGGATGCTCACCGTCGGCGACGTCCCCGGGGGAGCCCCCGCACACGGACACCTGCCCGGCACGGCGACCGCGGGCGAGCTCACCTCCGCGGTGGTACTGGCCGCGGCCGGCTACACCCTCGTCGGCGGGGGCGCACTGCCGCCGCCCGGACCGCGGCTGTCCAGCGTCAGCCCCGACGAACTGACCGAACGCGAGGGCCAGGTGCTCGAACTCCTCGCCCGGGGGCTGTCCAACGCCGAGATCGCCCGCTCCCTCACCCTCTCCGAACACACCGTCAAGACGCACGTGCAGAACATGCTGCACAAGCTGCGGCTGCGCAATCGCGTCCACGCGGCGATCTACGCCTTCGAGACAGGGCTGCGCACCACGAGCTGAGCTGCGCCGAGCCGTCCTCCACGGTCCCCACGGCACAGCCCCACGGCACACACCTGTCCGCGGACGCACTCAAGGGCCGAACGAGAACCGCAAGAGATCCGCACGAGATCAGGGGCACATAGGCAGGCAAAGCTTTGCCCGGCCCGTTGCCCGGGCCCTACGCTCGATCGCGTCCAGGGTGCCCGCTCGACCCGCTTGCGGCTGTTCGGCAGCGCGTCAACTCCAGGGGAATGGTCACATGCTGCAACAACCCGCGTTCGGACGCCGCCTGAAGAAACTGCGCATGGCGCAGGGCTACTCGCAGACCGCGCTCGCCGGCGAAGGCATGTCCACGGGCTACCTCTCCCGCCTGGAGTCGGGCGCCCGCCAGCCCACCGACCGGGCCGTCGGCTACCTCGCGCAGCGCCTGGGCCTCGAGCCCGCCGACTTCGAGGACCCCGCAGGCGGCTCACTCGCCCACGCCCTGACCCTGGCCGCCTCCACCGGTTCCGACGACGCGTTGCAGACGCTGCACGAAGCACTGTCGGCGGAGGGCCACGAGGTCCCGGTGCTGCGCTGGCAGGCACTGTGGCTGCTGGCCCAGCACCGCAGGGTGCAGGGCGACCACGCCGGTGAGCGCGAACACCTGGAGCGGCTGGTGCGGCTGGGCGACGACGTCGCGCTCGCGGAGCTACAGGTGCGCGGGCTCACCCGCCTCGCCCGCTGTCTGCGCTCGCTCGGCGAGATCAACGACGCCGCGGACGCCGCCGTGGAGGCGGACCGCATCGCCCGGGAGGCCGGGGTGGGCGTCGACGACCACGCGGGCGTACTGCTCGCCCTGGTGTCGGTGCGGGCGGAGGCGGGCCGCATCCCGGACGCCAGGGCGTACGCCGACGAACTCATCGCACTGGTCGAGGGCCGCAGCGACGCCCTGTGGGCGGAGGCCATGTGGACCGCGGCCGCCGTACGGATGCGCCAGGGCGACTACGAGGGGGCGCAGGAGTACCTCGGCCAGGCACTGGAGCGGTTCGCCGGCAACGACGACCTCGTCCTGTGGCTGCGACTGCGCCTCGCCGCGGGCCGGCTCCACCTGCAGAAGGTTCCGGCAGAGCCCGAGGCCGCCCAGAAGTGCGTCACGGCCGCCGAGCAGGCACTCGCCTTCGTCGGTACGCCCGGAATGCGCCAGGAGCTGGCGGCCCTCAAGGCGGACCTCGCGTTCCTGACGGGACGTTACGACGAGGCCCGCACCCTGCTGGGCGAGCTGGCGGCGGAAGAGCCGATGATGACCTACCGCGACCGCATACGCCTGGACATCCTGCGCAACCAGCTGCGGGTGCTCAACGGCGACGAGAGCGGAGTGCGGGGGCTGCGGGAGCTGGCACAGCAGGCACAGAGGGACGCCAACATCGACCTGGCGGCGGAGATCTGGCGGATCCTCGCCGACGCTCTCTCCCAGATCCAGCAGCCCTCGACGGTTTCTGGACCGGCCGGGTCCATCCTCGTGGCGACCAACACACCCACGCGGACGGGGAGCGGGACATGAAGCACACCACGACAACCGGCAGCGCGACGACCGAGCCGGCCCCGGAGGCGGCGACACCCGGCACCGACCCCGCCCTGACCCGGCCGGGATCCGGACGCGCGACCGCCATCATGGCGGCGCTGTCCGCCTGCTGACCGAGGCAGCCCGGTGTCCCGACGACGCTGCACACGCACCGGAACCGGTCGCACCGGGAGTGCGCTCGGGCGTGGCCGGACAGGTGACCCACCTCGCCGACGCCGCACCCGCCTCTGCAGTCCTGGACCAGGTCCCCACGGACATCGCACCCCACCGGATCCTGCGGTTCGCCTCACCCTGTTCTGCCGGCTGCGCCCACCACAGGGCTGACCGCCGGGCCCTGGCCGAAGGGATCGTCACCGGCCCCGCCGAGCCGGAGCCCGCAGCCGCGCCGCACTGTCATCTGCGGCACGACTGCGGGCGGTGGCAGCAGACCGGCCTCACCGGGTGCGCGCGCTGCCCGGCCCTGACGGAGAGGCCCGCGGGAGCCATGGACGCGCCGGCTCAGTTGCTGCTCGTGCGCCGGCGTCGGCGGATCACGGTGGCGCCGCCTGCGAGGGCGAGTGCCGTGCCGGAGCCGCTGGCCACGAGGAGGGCGGAGGAGGTGTCCTTCTCCGTGGGCCGGAGGCTGTAGCCGCTGGAGTAGCCCTTGGTGTCGTATTCCGAGCCGGGGAGCTTGTCGGCGTAGCGGGCCTTGACCAGCTTCTGGTAGTCGCTGAGCGATACCGAGGCCTGGCCGTCCAGTCCCAGGCGGGCCTGGTCATTGAGCGGCTCGACGGTGGAGAGCTTGAGCTGGTACCAGCCGCGGATCTGCGGCTCGGTGAAGACCAAGGTGCCCAGGGTGGCCTTGCTGGCGTACACGGCGTCGCTGTCACCGTCGCGCACGCCCGCCAGGTGCCAGCCACCGCCTTGGGTGGGGGCCAGCATGACGGTGGCCGTGCGGCCGTTGACGGTGGTGCTCAGCGAGGAGACCAGCTGTGTCAGCTTGATCGCATCGGTGGGCAGCGGCTGAGCTGTGCCCGCGGCGAACTCGGGGGTGATCTCGTTCCGCGCCACCGGGTCCTTGATCGTGAACTCCGGGAGGCCCTGGCAGGGCTCGGCCGTATCGGGGATCGTCTGCACCGGCTCACCGCCGTCGCCGGCGGGCATCGGAGTGCGCAGGAAGCGGCAGACGGTGTCGCGGACGTCGGCGGAGTGCACCGCGTCGAGGGCGGCCTGGTAGTCGGGGATGTCGGCGGGGAGGGGGTCCTTGGCCGGGGCCGCGTGTGCCGGGCCGACGACGGACAGCAGCGCGGACGCGCTTGCTGCGATGACGATGAGCAGACGGGAGGAGCGGGCCGCCCGCTTGCTGGACATGGTGCTGCCGGTGTCGCGCATGTCGCCTGCCTTAGCGAGAGATACCGATACGGGAGTGGGTCCACTTGGACGAGCTGTTGCTCACGTAGTCGTCGTAGTTCCACCACGTGTACGTGGTGGTGTCCGGCCACGGGTCGGCCACAGCGATCGTTCTGTTCGACGTGTCGAAGCCGTAGACCACGTTCATGTGGCCCCCACCGGACGTCCACCCGATACGGACAGCGAGCGGCCGGGCGGCCTTGACGTCCGTGTACACCTGGTCGAACGTGGCCGCGCTGTTCAGAGCCGAGCCGGGGTGGGTCATACCGAGGCTGCTCCAGCCCCGGGCCATGTCGTCGAGCGTGGCGGGCTGGTTGTTGCACCCGTAGTAGGGCTGAGCCCGGTCGCAGAAGTCCGTCTGCGTGGAGCCGAACCCCTGGAACTTGGCAATGGTCAGCCCGGAGGCGACCCAGCACCACTGACTCTTCTCCTGCTTCAGCATCGCGATGGTGTCCTGGCCCGCCTCCGCGTGAGCCGTGCCTCCCATGGCCGCGAGCGACCCCAGAGCGGCCAGCGCGATGGCCGACCCTGCGGTTCCGTACCTGAACCTGCCCATATTCCTGCCTTCCCTGACATGTGAAACGAGATAAACAGGGGCAATCTGCAAGGAATATGACAACGCATCATGTCTGGGGCATTTCGTGGACACGCAGGGAGTTGCCCCCGACTGATTACTTGTCGGGTAGTCGCGCAACTCGGTCATTTGCGTGCGGCCATTTCAGCGATGCGATGGCCTCGGGGTGGCTGAAGTGCGACGGCGGACGGCGGCCGGGGCCCGGTGAACCAAGTGCCTCTCCCGCTCATCGCCGGCCACCGGCCAGGGCTTGCCCTGGCTGGCTTCGGGGTCGGTCCGGGGCCACTGCTGACCTGGGTGACTGACACGGGCCCGGACTTCGGGCGGCGCAGGTCTGTGCACTGGGGCGGTTCTGGCCGTGTTCGGCAGCGAGCTGCGTGTCCTGGTCACCAGGGGCTTGCCGGGATCCAGCACGCTGCATCCCGGCAAGCCCTAACGCTGCTGTCTCCGGCCGGACTCGGACCGGCAGAGAGCCAGTTGCGAGCGGGTGCTCAGGGAGTCCGGGTGATCGGCGCCCAGGACGCGCACGCGATCGGCGAGGGTCTGCTCCAGTATCTCGGCGGCGTCGGCGTGCCCGCCCAGCCGGTGCAGGGCGTCCGCGAGATTGTTACCGCTGGTCAGGGTGTGCGGATGGTCCGGGCCGAGGACGCGGGTGCGATCTGCGAACACTGCTCGGTGCAGCTCTGCGGCTCGGGCCGGGTCGCCGAGATGGCTGACCGTGGCGGCGAGGTTGTCGCGGCCGGTGAGGGTGAGGGGGTGATCGGGTCCGAGCACGCGGGAGCATTCGGCGACGTTCTGGGTGTGGAGTGTGGCTGCTTCGGTGTGGTTACCGAACTGGTCGAACGACTTGGCGAGGTTGTCGCGGCTGGTCAGGGTCAGGAGGTGATCGGCGCCCAGGAGCCTGGTCCGGTCTGCCAGTACCTGGGCGTGCAGGGTGGCGGCTTCGGCGTACTGGCCGCGGAGTTGAAGGACGTATCCGACATTGTTGCGGCTCGTGATCGTATCGGGATGATCCGGTCCCAGTACTTGCATCCGGTCGGCCAGATTCTGCCGGTGAATCGCCTCGGACCGTTCGTACCCGCCGAGGCAGTGGAGGCTGTTCGCGAAGTGATTGCGGGCGGTGAAGGTGTCTGGGTGATGGTCGCCGAGCAATGCGACGCGGTGGTCGAGCACGGCCTGCCGCAGACTGAGCTGGAGGGCATAGCCACCCGCGTCGCCCAGCACGTCCGCCAGTGTGTTGAGGGCGGCGCAGGCGTCCTCGGACGGGACGAGATCCGGGTGGTTGAACAGAAGAGACAGATGCGGGGCGAGCAGTCGTGCGGCGGTCCAGCCCGCCGCTCCGGTTGCCCGGACAGTCGTCACCTCACCGCGCAGGGCGTCTACTGTTGCTTGCTCGTAGTCGTGGAGACGGTCCGGTTCATCGGTGGTCAGAGCCAGCACAGTGATCTCGCGGACCAGCGGGTGGAGGGTGACACTGCCTCCCGCACGGGGCCCGGTTCCGGGCACCTGCGGTGGTTCCGCCGGTACGCCGAGCAAGCCGTAGCGTTCGAGGCCGGCCAGAGCCTGGTCCAGGGCGGCTTGGCCGACGGGCCGGCCGACTGCCGTCGTCAGCAGTTCCGGTGTGATGACGCCCAGGGGCACCGGTGCCTCTGCGAACAGCGCCAGTTGGCGCAGCAGCGGACGGGCCAGTGGTATGCCTTCACGGTCGAGTTGATCGAGTGAGACCTCCCAGGTGCGCCGGACGGTGGACCGGGCCACGGTCGGATCCGCAGGACGCGGGTCGTCAGCTCCCACCAAGGCGGTCAACTCCTCTTCCAGCGCGCTTTGATACGCGGCGAAGTCACGGTGTCTGCTGGTGGATCCCGTCACATAGCGTCCGGCCGCCTGCAGGGCGAGGGGCAGCCCACCTAGCCGGGCAGCCAGAGCTTCGGCCTCGGCCGGTGTGCCGCCAGCGGGTGCACTGTCCAGCAGGACCCTTCCGCCGGCCTCCGCGCGAAGCGGCTCGAGTCGTATCAGTTCCGCGGCGGGTCCCCAGGTGGCGGATGCCGTGTCCCGGCTGGTGACCAGGAACAGGCCGCGCCCGTAGGGACGGATCCAGCTGCGGTAGTCGGCGACGCGCTCACCCTCCGGGCTGATGTGCTCGGCTTCGTCGGCGTTGTCCACGACCAGCAACCACTTCTTCGTTCCGGCGAGTTGCCGCCACACGGCATCGGGCAGGTTGTCGCTGCCGGATTGCGCGGCGCTGACCGCGCTGCGTGGCAGGCCGCATGCGACAGCTGCCTGGACGAAGTCGTCCGCGAGGGATTCCGGGCCGCGCCAGCGAATCCAGAACACCGCGTAGCCGTTTCGGCGGGCGTACTCGGCAAGTGCTGCTGCGAGCGTTGTCTTGCCCATGCCTCCCGCCGCGCACACCACAGCGAACCGGCCGTCGGGCTTTTTGAGCAGAGCCTTGAGACGGGCGAGTTCCCGGTCGCGGCCGCGCACACGGTCGAGCACGATGTGCGGCGGGTGCAGCGAACCGGGCCGGGTACCGGAAACCGGGCCGCTGCCGTCCTCGGCCGGGTCGTCCAGCCGGCGGCTCGCGGTGGCCAGACCCGCGCTCAAGACGGTGAGTACGCCGAAAACCGTCCAGACCACCCACGGCCGGTCTGCCCAGTCCGGTGCCACCTCACCCACGCGCTCGGCAACGGTCCCCAGCACCACCGCGACGAAAGCCCCCAGTCCGGCAAGGGCGGCCCCCGCTCCGGTACGTGTCCGCACCGCTTGACTGCGCCGCACGCCTGCCCCCCTGAGAGCACTGCCTGTCTGGACGCCTCAGCGCATCCGCAGAGCGAACGCTTCCACGGCTCCGCGGACCTGTCGAGGCCCTAACGAGCTGGTGGCCTCCAGGACTCGCGAAGGAGAACCAACCTCGGAACCCTGTCACGCGGGGGATCCCCCCATGCACTCCCACGCTACGACCGGGAGCGGTGCGTCAGCGTCCGGCACTCGTGCTTGCGCTGGGTGTCGGCGCACCGAGTGCTTGCAGTCGGCGCCGGACAGCATCAGGCGCGAGCGTCAGATGCTTGCCGGATGTCGGCGCTCATGAGCCTTCCGGGTGCGAAGGCCGCCGCAGCGATGCGGAGTTTGGGCGGCGGAGCCGACCACAGCTCGTCCAGCAGGGCCACGAACCCCGGCTGCCCGACTCAATCACTCACCTCGTAACCTCCGCGCATGACCGATGATCCGTTCCAGTGCCGTTGTGTCCTCTGCCATGACTACGGTGACCGAGACGAAGCGGACCGCATGGATCTCACGATCATCGACAACGTTCAGCAGCACGGATGGCACGTCGTGATGGTGCCCGAGGACGAGATCGGTCCCGGATTCGCCTACACGATCGGCCTTTCGCACACTCACGGCGCACCTGAACTGGCCATGTTCGGTCTTGATGTCCACGCCATGCACAGCATGCTCAACAGGCTCGGTGAGAAGTCCGTCGCGGGTGCTGTATTGGCTGAAGGCCAGAGGCACCCTGACGTTGCCGACAGCCACGAAGTTACGCTCAGGCAGGTCGATCTCCGCTGGTACCCGACCTTCTTCGGACGGGCCATCGGGTTCTACCGGCGACCTCCTTTTCCTGTGCTGCAAGTTGCGTGGCCCGACGCGGATGACCGTTTTCACTGGGAAGAGCAGGCCAGCGAGGGGCATCGGGAGTCACAGCCTCAGTTGTGGCTGCCACCGAATGAGCACCCTGTGGGGATCTGGACGACCGAACTCTGACCTCGAGGTCACCGACCAACGGCAGACCAATGCTGTCGCGGGGAGCCGCTGGAGCAGGATCTGGTTGAGGAGCAGGAGCCTGGAGGGGCGGTCAACCTCACGCAGCCGGAGATGGCCGCGAAGCTTGGCATCCACCCGTCGCGCGTCAGCAGGGCCATGCGCGTGCTGGTGGAACGCGGAGTCGTGATCAGGCCCAACAACGGCAAAGGTCGTAGCCACTCCCTGAACCCTGCCATCGCCGGGCCACGAGTCCGAAGTAGACGGCTTCACTCGGTTGACTGATCACCCACAAGGCGCGGAAGGGGCCGGGATTGCCCAGGGGCCTTCCGCGCTCATGCGCAGTGTCGAGTGCCTTCAGCGGGCCCGTACGAGCGCCGAGGCACCCTCTGAGTCCTGTCCTCTGGCATGCAACGAACCGCCTCCAATGTGACTGTGGGCGCACATTGGAGGCGGCCTTTTCATGCGCTCCGTTGCCAATGTGACTCTGAGCGCACGTTAGCGTCGCTAGTGTCTGCCACAGCACTCTTCGACCAGGGCCAGCAGCCTGGGCGTCAGGTCCGGGTGGTCGCCTCGGGATGCCGATTGCAGAAGGTCGGCACAGACCACCAGGAGGGCTGCGTGGCCGGTGGAGGTGTCCAGGAGGTTGCTGAATGCGTCCCGCATGTGTGCGGCGGTGCGGGGTGCGAGCTGGGAGTACGCCACGAGGAGGGCGACGTCGTAGCCGCGGGGGGCCAGGCCCCAGCCTTCCCAGTCGAGCAGTGTGCCGCCGTTGGTGAGGTTGGCGGCGTGGAAGTCTCCGTGCGCGCATTCCCAGTGCTCGATGCGGGGAGCCGGCCGGCCGGTGTACTGGGGTACGGCTCGGTCGATCCACTGCTGGCGTACGGCCGTGCGGTCGGTGGAGGCGGTCGCGATCTTGGTCAGCGTCGAGCGAATCGTGGTGAACCAGTCTGCCGTGAGTTCGAGTTCGGTGCGCAGGACGGGGTCCGGGGAGAGCACTGGCTCGTCGATGAACCGGGTCAGCTCCGCGCGGTAGGCGCGGCCCGCGGCCGTCCAGTCATGGAGCCCGTGCAGGGCGGGCATACGTACATCGGGGAACGCCTTCGCGGCGAGCTCGGTGCCGTCCCAGAGTTTCCCTCCCGCCTGCTCGGTGGGAGCGGAGAGAAGGCGGAGCCAGCACGTGCCGTGCACGGGGTGCTCGCTGCGGTGGCCGAGAGTGCGCCCGTGCCAGCCCCATAGTTGTGGGCCGTGCACGGTGACGCCCAGGGCTTCGGCCGCGTGCGCGTGGGCGGCTGTCATGCGCTGGGTGTCGATGTCATCCGCGGGTGGCGAGTACATCCAGGACCGTCCGTAACCTCTCGGGGGAAACAGCGGGCTCGCCGATCGCGGCGAGAGCATCGCTCCAGTGTGCCCCGTTGCCGGTGGCCAGGAGCACTCTAGAGACTCCCGGACAGGAGGCTGCGGCGGCCAGGCAGGCGGCCGCAGTTCCGGAGCCCTCACGTACCAGGGCGGCGACTTCTGGGGTCGCCAGTTCTGGTAGTTCTCCTCCATGCAGGGGTGCCGACGCATGGACGGACCATCCCAGGTCGCAGGCCTGGGCGATCGGGCCGCGGCCGCGAAGGGCTTCGTCGAGGTGGGTGTCCATGACCAGGCTCACGGGAAGCTGCACGACTCTGAGGTGATGGTCCGTGGTGCCTGCTGCCTCGGCGGCGCCGGCGAGGGCCTGCCGAGTCTTCGCTCACGGGTTGTGCTTCCGCCACGCCCGGATGGGCAGCTGCATCCCTGGTGCTTGCACAGGCAGAAGTACCCAACGCTCCACGGGACGCCGCCCAGCGGGCACACGATGTGCTGGACCGTGTCCCATCAGCCCGGCTCCGCTCCACCGCGCGCACTCGGCTCACCCAACTCGATGCCCTCCTGACCGGCCGGACGGGCGGAGCGGCAGGTGACCTCACGGAACGCCTCCGGACGTTGCCCGCGCCGATCGACGCCCACGGCCGCGCACTCACAAGCTGACGCCTCCGGCCCTCTGTTCCGGCCGACGTGCCCAACGGCTTGCGTCCCTGCCGACCCAGCCACTCGTTCTCGGACACGACGTGACCGCGGGCTACGGCGCTCTGGGGCAAGGTTGCAGCCGGGCTTCGGCAACCCGCTGCGTCATGCCCTCGGCCGACTGTGCAGCGGCACGACGACCTCGCGGCCGGTTGCCTTGGGGCCCGCTCTGAAGAACTTCACCTGGCCCTCGCTGTGCGTGTGCTCCAGCCATCCGTCGACTTCCAGCTCTCGGCGGGCGCGGCTGAAGTGCGGGGCGGGTACGCCCATGAGTTCGGCGAGATCGGCCGCTGTTCGCTCGACGCTGTGACCCAAGCCGCCCAGGATCGCGTACGTCATCACCATGTTCTGCTTCAGGTGCGACAGGTCGCTTATGCGCCCCTGCAGGGTCTCCAGTTCGGGGTAGGGGCCTGTAACTGGCATGGGCTACGCCTTTCGATCTGTACCGGTGCGAGGTCCCGGAAGAGTCGGCAGATGGTATGCGGCGGCCTCCTCGGACTGGTCTGCGCCGGAGAGGCTGGAAACGATGTGAGGGCTCGCCCGGTACTTGATGGTCCGGCCGGTGACCTCGGCGACGAGGAAGATCTTGTTCGCGGCAAGCGACTTGGCAATCCTCCTCGTGGCCTGCACCGTCAGCCCGAGGTGCTCCGCCGCTTCCTTTGCGGAGGCGCCACCTTGTTTGTACGTCATGATTCCGCAGTAGAAGAAGACACGTAATGCGTCGCCCGTGATCCCGGACTCGCCGGACAGCATCGCGAGCACGCGTTCGAACGAGAACTGACCGTGCCGACCGCCGAAGCTGTAGGCCCGTCGGGAGTCGACCTCGTCATCGGGCTCCTGCAGCTCGTGAACCTCGCCGGTTCCCGTGTTGACCAGCTCTCGGCTGCGCACTTGCTTTGGCACGTATGTCCCCTGCCCTGTGCTCTCCCTGACATCCAGAGATTACTGCAGGCGACATGTCGGTAGTGGTCATCGAAAGAATCTCAGGGTTCCCTCGATGACCACTACCGACATGTCGTTTGGTGTCATGTATCGGCATCCTAGGATGCCGATATAGGCATCGTAGGATGCCTATGCATTGGCCATTTATGCAGGTCAGTGGCCCGTTGGGGCTGCGCACTCTCTATTACTCAAACAGGCGGTTCAGCGACGCGCCGAACGGGTGGCCCTGCGGTCCTCGCGCAGGCGCTGCGGTCCTCGGGGGTGCTCGCTGCTCCTCGGTGGCGGTCTCCAGGCCGTCTTCGGCTCCTGTAGGAAAGGCAGCGAGGAGTGGCTGATCGGCGTGGGGGTCTATGTGACCACTGCGGCATGGCGTGTACGAACTTCTATCGCCGTGGCTGACTTTCGATGGCTGATGTCCCATCAGTGATCGTCGTTGCTGGGCCCGGTTGATCCGTCTTGAGGTAACCGGTGGCGTCCTGCTCCTGTCGGGCGCCGTTGTCAGCTATCCGAATGGCCTGTGCGGTCCCCCGTGACGCCCTTCCCGAGGCTGACGCCACGCACGGGCCCGGCCACCGGCCTCACGGCATCTCGTCGAGGTGGTCCAGGCACAACTCGTACCGGTCCTCCGAATGCGTCTCGGCCCAGCCCTGCGGCACCGTCGCGGACGCCGGCCACAGAGCGCGGCGGCCGGACCCGTCGCCGACCACGACGAAGGTGGCGAGCGCGTCGGCGAACGGGTCGCCGGGCGCGGGGCCTTCGAGGACGGTCAGGCTGCCGTCGGCGCCCATACGGGCCGCCCGCCCGGTGCGCCACATGCGGGCGGTGGCGCCGGCCGTGCTGTCGAACGGGTCGGGCAGGAAGCGTTCGCCGGTGGCGGCCGGGGCATCGGCGTAGCCGAGGGCCACGCCCGCACCGGCGACGTACAGCGCACCGACGGCGCCCGTGGAGACCGGCCGCAGCTGCGCGTCCAGGACGTAGGCGCGGTAGCCGGGGGCGGGTCTGGCGATCCCCGTGCTCCGGTGCTCGACCACCAGATGGCCCTCGGCCCAGCCGCCGCTCGTGGTCAGCGACGTCCGTTCCTCGCGGGCGAGAGCGACCAGGGCGACGAGCACCTCGTCACTGCCGCCGAGCAGGGTCAGGGCCTTGTGCTCGTGCAGCCAGCGCAGAATTTCCTGCGGCACGGCGTGCCGCAGCGAAGCGTCGGGCACATGGACCTGGACCCCGCACGCCAGGGCGCCCAGCAGGCCGATCGCTGCGTCGGCGTCCGGGTAGCCCCGTACCAGCCAGGCGGCATCCTCCGGTTCGGCGAGGGTCGCCGCGACGACGGGCCCGCTGCCGATCACCGTCGCACCGTCCTCGCCCAGCGCCCACAGCACCGGGTCGCCCGCGCTCAGCGGGCGCGTACGGTCGGTGTTCCGCAGCGGCCACCGGCCGTCCGAGGGCAGTAGATCGGCGGCCTCGTCGCGTACGAGACGGGCGGCGCCCGGCACCTGGGGCAGCAGCAGATCGGCGGTCTCGTCGAGGAGCATCGCCACCGGCCTCAGCGCACCGGGCAGCTGCTGCCCGGGATCGGCGGGTGTGCAGGCGGCGCCGGTCTTGGCGATGGCGAGCGCGGCCACCGCGAAACCGGTGGGCGAGGACAGCGCGGTCAGCACGGTGGTGCCGGGGCCCGCTCCGTGCGCCACCAGCGCGTGGGCCAGCAGGTCGGAGCGGGAGTCGAGCTCGGCGTAGTCCATGCCGGACAGCGCCGGAGCCTGTGGCGCTCGCGCCACCCGGGCCGCGAACAACTCGGCGACGGTCGTGGCCGGGAGCTCGTGGCGGCGGCCCTCCCACACCCCGCCCCGCGACTGCGGACGCTCGGCCGGTGCCAGCTCGCTCAGCACCGTCTCCGGGCTGTCGAGGGCCGCCGCGAGCAGGGCGGTCAGCTGCCCGGTCAGGGTCGCGGCGACGGTCTCGCCCACGGTCTCGTGCCGGTACGTGGTCGTCAGGACGATGCCCGCGGGCGCGCCCGCCGGGCTCTGCCGCTCCGTCAGGGTGAAGCCCACGTCGGTGGCGGGCAACGGGAGTCCGGGACGCTGCGGCTGCACGGTGACACCGCCCGCCCGGAACTGTCCGGTGGTCTCCTGCAACACGGTGAGGGCGACGCCGCCGGCGCCCGCGAGAGGGGCCTCGCTGCTCCGGTAGGCGCCCAGGTCCCGCTCCCTCGCCCGGCGCACCAGCTCACTGAACGCCGGGTCGCCCGAGGCGTCCACGGTCAGCGCGAGCACCCGTCCGTACGCGCCCACGGCGCCGCGCAGGGTGGAGTCGTCGCGGGCCGGGACGGGAGCGGCGACGGTGATCTCGCCGCCCGTGCCCAGCCGGCTCAGCACGGCGGTGAGCGCGGCGTGCACCACCATGAAGACCGTGGCGCCCTGCGCGGCCGCGAACCGGGTCAGCTGCGTGTGCAGGCCCTCGTCCAGGACGAGTTCCAGGCTGCCGGGTCCGGTGTCGAACGTCCGGGGACCGCTGCCCGGCAGCTGCGTCAACGCCGTGTCGCCGTACGGCGAGCGGGGCACGGACCGGGTGGCGGCCGGCACCCCGGCCGGGGTGGCGCCACCGGCCAGGGCCTTGTGCACCCGGGCCAGGTCGGCGGCCAGCGGCAACTGCGACCACAGGTCCACATCGGTGGCCGGCAGCGCCAGCTCCAGCAGATGGTCGTCCGCGGCCAGGGACCGCAGCCGGGTGCCCGCCGTGCCCACACGGGAGTTGCGCAGCGTCTCGTGCCGGCGGCCCAGCAGGGCGAGCGACTCGTCCAGTACCCGTACGTCCAGCGGCCCGCGCAGCCGCAGCGCCAGGACGACGCTGTCCGTGCCCGAGGTACCCGGTCCGATGGCAGCCGCGGGGGCCTCGCCCAGCAGCGCGGCCAGGGCGGCCGGGGTCGGGGCCGCGTGGAGCGCCAGCCGGCCCGGATCGGTGCCCAGGGTCTCGCGCAGCCGCGCCAGCAGCCGGACCGCGGCGAGCGACTGGCCGCCGATGCGGAAGAAGTCGCAGTCGGCGTCGACCAGCCGCCGCGGCAGCCCCAGCACCTCGGCGAACAGGTCCCGCACGATCTCCTGCACGGGCGACCCCGGCGGGGTGCCGGGCCGGTCGGCTGCCGGGCGGGGGGCGGGCAGGGCCCCGCGGTCGACCTTGCCGCCGGCGTTCAGCGGGAGCTCCTGATGGACCACCAGCGCGGACGGCACCATCTCGTCGGGCAGCCACGCGTGCAGATGCCCGCGCAGGACGACATCGAGGCCGACGCTGCGGTCGAAGGCGACCGGTGCGTTGGCGACCGACTCATTGGCAGCTGTTCCGGCCGGGCCCGGGGCGGCCGCGTACAGGCCGGTCAGCGGTCCGGCGGGCAGAGCCGCGGGGTCGGCGTACACGATGTCCAGGGCATCGGGCGAGGCGGCCGACCACGTCGGCAGGGCCCGGTAGCCCAGGCGCTCCCCGGCCGCGCACCACTCCTCGGGGTCCGCCGCGGGCCCGCCGTCGGCGAGCCAGGCCAGTGCGTGTACGACCTCGGCCCCGGGTGCGTCCAGGACGCGCATGGCCCGGTACGCGCCGTACAAGCGGCGGTTGGGCACACCGGACAGGCGCAGGACGGCGGGCCGTTCCGTGTCCAGCAGCTTCTCGACGTCCGCGGGCTCCGTCACCTCCTCACCCCACACGAGCGCGGGCGCCTGCGACAGATCGGCGGCCGGGGCGGCGGTGGACAGCACGACGTCGTAGCGGTACGTGGCCGGCTCGTTGTGGTGCAGGCCGCGCTTGGCCCGTACGTCCACGGCACGCACCGCGGGCAGTTCACGGGCGAGGGAGGCGAACAGAGCGGGGGACAGCAGCAGCTCCGTCTCCTTCGCCATACGGTCGGCGACGGCGAGACGCACGTCCTCCCGGTCCCGGTCCGCCGCGCCGCCGGCGAGTTCGGCGCCGGTCCGGTGACAGCGGGCCAGATCGAGGTTGCGCAGGTCGCCCAGGAGCAGCGAGCCGCCCGTCGCCAGCAGGGGCAGCGCCTGGTCGATCACGGTGCGCAGATGATCCAGGTCCGGGAAGTACTGGGCGACGGAGTTGACGACGACCGTGTCGAAGTAGCCCAGCGGCAGACCGCCGGTGTCGTCCGCGTCACGGCGGCTGATCCGCACCTTGCCGCGCAGAAGGGCGTCCTCCTGGACCAGGGCGCCGAGAGCGCCGACGGCCGCGGGGGAGAAGTCGGTGGCCCAGTACTCCTCGCACTCCTCGTCGCGGGCCAGCTCCGCCATCAGCAGACCGCTGCCCGCGCCGATCTCCAGGACCCGGCGCCGCCCCAGCCCCCGCACCCGCCGTACGGTGGCCTGCCGCCACTCGCTCAGCTCCTCCGCCGGAAGGTAGGCGGCGTCGTACCCGTTGCTTGGTGCGGCATTCTCGGTCCCGTCGGTCCCGTCGGTCCCGTCGGTCCCGTTGCTCGGTGCGGCATTCTCAGTCCCGTTGGTCCCGTTGGCCCCGCTGCTGGGGGCACCGGTCCCGGCCACGGTCCCGGCCACGGTCCCGGCCACGGTCCGGGCGCCGTGCAGCGCGTCGTGGATCTCCCGCCATCCGGCGATCAGCGCGCGCCCGTCAGCGGCGGGAACCGTGCGGTCGGGCACCACGTGCCCCACCAGGTGCCGCTCGCCGTCGGCGTCCGTGTGCACCGTCACCGCCGCCTCCAGGACGGCGGGATGCGCGGTGAGTACGGACTCGATCTCATGGAGCTCGGCCCGCAGGCCGTACAGGGCGACATGGCCGTCCACCCGGCCCGCGAACTCCAGCGCCCCGTCCGTGCGCAGCAGCACCTTGTCGCCGGTCCGGAACAGCCGGCCGCCGACGCCGGTGAAGCGGTCCTCGACGAAACGCCGGGCGGTCAGCTCCGGCCGGCCGAGGTAGCCGTCGGCGAGACCGGGGCCGCCGAGCAGCAGTTCGCCGACGGTGCCCGGGGCGGCCGGCATCCCGTCGGGGCCGACGACCACGGCGGCGGTGGACCCGACGGGCCGGCCGATGGGGACGGCCCGGTCCGTCTCCTCGGCCTGCGTGATCTCGTGGCAGAGGGCGAACGCGGCCGCCTCCGCCACTCCGTACACATGCAGCAACTGCCGTGGCGGCCCGGCCCGCAGGACCTGCCGCACCCGGAGCGGGTCGCAGCCCTCGCCGTCGACGAGCACCGTGTCCACGGAGGCGAACGTGCCGGGGAGGTCGCTGACGATCCGGTGGAACCGTGCGGTGGTCAGGAGGACGACCGTGACGCCGTGAACGGTGAGCGCGCGCCGCAGGCGCTCCGGCCCGGCGACGGTGTCCGGGGACAGGACGACCAGGCGGGCACCGGCGGCCAGGGCCGGCCAGGTCTCGAACGCCATCGCGGCGGACGCGGGGCTCGCGGCCTGAGCGACCACGTCGTCGGCGGACGGCCGGACCGGGGCGGCGGAACGTACGAGCTCGGCCAGCGCACGGTGCGGCACGACGACGCCCTCGGGGACATCCGAGGTGCCCGGGGCGTAGCAGACGTACGCGGTGTCGTCCTCGGAGCACTGCACATCGGGCAGTTCGCCGTCGTACCGGGCGATGTCGGGGGCGGCCGCGTCCAGGGCGAGGACGGGGGTCTCCAGGTCCGCGTACTCCGCGGCGCCGGCGGACTCGGTCAGTACCGCGCGGGCCCCGCTGTCGCGCACGATCAGCCGGCGGCGCTCCAGGGGGTCGGCCGGATCGAGCGCCACGTACGCGGCTCCGGCCCGCAGGACGGCGAGCAGCGCCGTCACGAGCAGCGGGCCGGGGCGCAGACTCGTCGCCACCCGGTCGCCGCGCCCGATGCCGCGCGCCGTGAGCAGGCGGGCCAGTCGGTTGGCCCCGCGGCTCAGCTCACGGTAGGTCAGAGCGACCTCGCCGCCCGCATGGTCGGGGTCGTGAACGGCGATCGTGCCGGGCCGTGCGACGGCCTGCTGCTCGATGAGACCGGAGATGGACATCGTGGCGAGCTCCTTCGACAGCGGCTTCCGTCTTGGCAAGACATTGCCAAGACGTTGGCAGCGGAGCCTTGAAGGTGTCTCCGGAGCGGCTGGAGTTCTGCTTTAGCCGCAGGTCGACGGGGTGTGATGGAGCTGTACGGACACCTGGGCCTTGCCAGAAATGGCAAACGGAATCGGATAAACGGGAACCCGCCCACCCGGTCCTCCACCCGGTCCTCCACCCGGTCCTCCACCCGGTGCTCTGCCCGGTCCCCCACCCGGTCCTCCACCCGGTGCCCCACCCGGTGCTCTGCCCGGTCCCCCGCCCGGTCCCCCGCCCGCCGCCCAGCCCCACTCCAGTCCGGCTCCGGCGATCCTCACGTCCACCTCTGGCATTCTCCGTAGTGCGAGACACGGTTCGAACACCGACCGGAGGTCCCCCCTCCGCAGCCCGCCCGGTCCTGCCCGGGCGGGCTGTCCGCGTCCAGGCGCGCTCAAGACGTGTGCGAGGTCACATCGCCATGCTCCAGGGCAGCCCATCGCACAACTGCGATGGGACCCCGCTGCCCTGGAGGCTGAAATGGGAATTCGCGACACGAAGAACGCCATTGACAACGCGGAGAACCCGGAGGAGCTGGCCCAGACCAACATCAGCGCCGAGGAGGAGGCGGACGTCTTCGACTCCCCGAAGACGATCATGAACCAGATCTCCAACGCCTGACCCGTCCGCCGGTTCGTGCGCCGGCCGGGACGCACCGCACACGTCCCGGCCGGCACCGGAACACAGAAGTCACCGAGCCCAGGGGGTCGGGTTGAACACGTCGCTCGTGGACACGCTGCGTGGCGAGGGAGTCTTCGCCGGCGCGTGGAACAAGGAATTCAGGATCTTCCGCGGCGCGGTGGACCCCGCCGCCTACATCTCCTCGGCCTTCATCGAGGACAAGCTGGAGACCGGCCTGCTGCGCTGGCCCTACTTCTCGGTGCTGCGCCACGGGGCCGTGCCCCCGGAGAGCGCGTACACCGAGACCCGTGACGTCATCGGCCACCGGCGGCCGGGCTTCCCCGACGTCGCCGCGATCCACCGGCTGATGTCGGCCGGCGGCACCCTCAAGCTCAACAAACTCTCCGACTGGCACCGCCCCACCCGGGACCTGGTCGAGGACCTCGAGGCACAGGCCCTCGTCGCCGTCGCCTCGTACATCTTCTGGACCCCGCCGGAGAGCCGCGGCATGCTCCCGCACCGCGACGCCGCCCACGTCGTCGCCGTGCAGCTGGAGGGGCGCAAGGAATGGCAGCTGTACGCCGACGGCGGGCAGGTGCGCAGCAGCGCGGGACTCGACGTCGACGCCGCACGGCCCAGCCACACCTTCGTCCTCGAACCCGGTGACGTGCTCTATCTGCCGCACGGCTGGCCGCACGACGCGATCGCCCGCGACGGCGACTCGCTGCACCTGACCTTCACCCTCACCGAGCCCACGCCGGACGACCTGCTGGAAGCGCTCGGACAGCACGTCCTCGACAGCGACTGGGAGCTGGCCCACCGCTTCCACACCACCACGCTCGAGGAGCGGACGGAGAACGTGCGCAGCGCACTGCTCGCGGGCGCCGGCGCCGGCGCAGGCGCACTCGACGACGACACGTGGGTGCGCGCCGCTCTGCGGCCCCTGCGGGAGGTGACCGGATGAGCATCACGCTGCAGGACCTCGTCGGTGACACCGAGGAGTTCTTCCACGACCACTGGGGCAAGCAGCCGGCCGTCTTCCGGGCCTCGGCCGACCTGACGGGGCTGATCACCGAGGAGGAGATGTGGCAGGAGGTGGACTGCGGGCTGCTGATCCGCCCGTACTTCACCTCTTTCGACGAAGGGGTGCGCTCGGCCATCTCGGAGATGACCACCTCCCGCACGATCGTCGGCCACACCGTCCCCGGGTACATCAACCCCGAACAGATCAAGGCGGACTTCGCCGCGGGCGGCACCTTCAAGTTCAGCCAGCCGGAGCACTGGCACCCGCGGCTGCGCTCCCTCGTGGCGGCGCTCGAACCGCACTTCCGGGCCGAGCTGGAGTCCTTCGTCTTCCTCAGCCCGCCCGGCAAGACCGCCATCGCGGCCCACATGGACGGCTCCCACGTACTCGTCCTCCAGGTCGCAGGCGTCAAGGACTGGGTGGTCGGCAGGCTCGACGAGTCCACCACCAGCGACTCCGACCGCTACGCCGGCGGGGTCATCCCCTACGACCGGCGCATGGAGGTCACCCTGCGCCCCGGTGACGTCCTCTACATGCCGCACGGCACCCCGCACTCCGCCACCGCCCGCATCGGCAACTCCATCCACATCGCGGTCACCATCGAGGAACCGACCACGCGGGAGCTGGCCAACGTCTTCCTCGCCGAACTCCTCGACCGGCCCGAGTACCGCGAACTCACCGAGAACCACCACCAGCTGACCCCGGCCGACCGGATCGCCCGGCTCCGCGCCCTGGTGGCGCAGACTCTGCGCGCCGCCGACGCGGACCAGGTCCTCAAGCAGGCGGTGCGCATCAAGGCCGAGCACCGCGGATGAACGTGACGCTGCGCCCGGTGACGGCCGGGGACCTCGAAGGGTTCGACACCGGCTTCGCCGGACCCGGGGGACCCGGCCCCTACCAGTGGTTCGGACACACACCCACCCAGCGGCTGCACCGGCTGCACCAGGAGCGAGGCCTGCTCGGCGGCGACGAGAACATGATGTCCGTCATCGCCGACGACACCCTCGCCGGGCGCGTCGAGTGGTTCCGCAGGGCGTGGGGCCGAGTGGAGACCTCCGCGTGCTGGGAGATCGCCATCGGTCTGTTCGCGGCCCACCGCGGACAGGGCATCGGCACCGAGGCGCAGCGTCAGCTCGTGGACTACCTGTTCACCCACACACGCGCCGAGCGCATCCAGGTGTGCACCGACGCGGACAACATCGCCGAACAACGGGCCGTGCAGAAGGCCGGGTTCGAGCTCGAGGGCCGCATCCGCCGGGCGCAGTGGCGCGGCGGCGCCTGGCACGACCAGCTCCTGTACTCGACGGTGCGAACGCCCTGACGCCGACCGCCAAACCCCGTCCGAGCGGAGAGTGCGCATGCGATCCCCCCTGCACCAGCTGAGCGGCCCGGCCCGAGCCCTCGCCGTCCTGCACGGCATCGACGGCATCGGTGTGGGCCTGTACGTGGCCGGGTCCGCCGTCTACCTCACCCAGGTCACCGGCCTGACCGCGGCCCAGATCGGCATGGCGCTGTCGGCCGCCGGAGTCACCGGTCTGCTGGCCTCCGTACTCTTCGGCGCCCTCGCCGACCGGGTCGGCGCGCGGCCACTGCTGACCTGGCTGCTCATCCTGCTCGGCGCCGGCTACTTCACCCTGCCCGCGGTGCATGCGGCCTGGCAGTTCGTCGCACTGTCGGTCGCCATCGGTGCGCTGCAGTTCGGTACGGGACCGTCCTTCACGTCCCTGATCGCCGAACTGATCCCGGACGGGGACCGGGTGACGGCACGCGCCGCGATCCGCTCGGTCGGCAACGCCAGCATGGGCCTGGGCACGCTCGGGGCAGCGGCGATCATCGCCGTCGGCTCGCACGACGCGCTCCAGCTGTTCCCGCTGATCAACGGGGTCACCTTCGTTGCCGCAGGACTTCTGGTACGCCGTCTGCCGGAGGTCTCCGCACGGCCCGCGCCGCCTGCCGAGGGCCGCTTCACAGCCCTGCGCGACCTGCCCTTCCTGCGGGTCGTCGGGGTCAACGCGGCGCTGTCCATGCACGACTCGGTACTGGCGGTGGCGATCCCGCTGTGGATCGTCGTGGGCACCGGCCTGCCCATCGTACTGACGCCGGTGCTCATCGGCGTCAACACCCTGTTGTGTGTACTGCTCCAGGTACGGGCGGCCAAGGGCACCGACGACGTGTCCGGCGCGGCCCGCGTCGCCCGCCGGTCCGGGGCCGCCGGAGCGGTGGCCTGTCTGCTGCTCGTGCCCAGCGGCGGCGACGTCCCGCTCTGGGCGGCGGGCGTCCTGGTGTGCGGGGCGTTCCTGGTGATGACGGCCGCGGAGCTCTGGCACGCCGGCGCGTCGTTCGGGCTCGCCATCGCACTGTCGCCCGAGGACCGGCGCGGCGAGTACCTGGGCGCCTTCCAGCTCCACCACGGCATGCAGTCGATCATCGGCCCCGCGGTCCTCACCTCGTTCATCGGCGGCGGCTCGGGCATCGGATGGGCGGCGGCCGCGGCCCTGTTCGCGGTAGCGGCGGTCCTGGTCGGCCCGGCGGTCCGCGCGGCGACCCGGCCACTCAAGACCGCCCCCGCAGCCACCCCCGCCCCCGACCCGCAGCCCGCACCCGGTCCGCAGCCGGCACCGGCCGTCGACTAGGACCTGATCCGCGAGTCCCACCGAGCCGCTTCCCCCTTCTCCGGAGAGCCGATGCTGCACCCCGCCGCAGGTCCCGAAACCCCCGGCCCCTACAGCCGCGGCGACCTCGTCAACGGCCTGCGCGACAGCGGCGTGGCGGAGGGCGACGTCGTCATGGTGCATGCCGCGATCAGCTCCCTGGGCTGGACGGCGGGCGGGGGAGTGGCGCTCGTACAGGCGCTGCGCGAGGTCGTCGGCCGGAGCGGCACCCTGGTGGTCGCCGCCTTCACCACGTACCTCACCGACCCGATGACGTGGGTCGAGCGGCCCGTACCGCCTTCCTGGTGGCCCAGGGTGCGGCAGTCGATGGTCCCGTTCGACCCGGCCCTGCACCCGGCCCAGCCGAAGCTCGGCCGGCTGCCCGAAGTCGTACGGTCCCTGCCGGGCGCGCGGCGTTCGCCCCACCCGCTCTACTCCTTCGTCGCGTCCGGTCCCGCCGCACGCTCGGTTCTCACCAGCCACCCGATGGGTTACGGCCTGGGCGCGCGCAGCCCGCTGGCCGCCCTGTGCCGGGCGTCCGCCAAGGTGCTGATGATCGGTGTGGGCTGGGACAAGTGCACCGTGCTGCACCTTGCCGAGCACCTGACCCCGTACCCGGGGCGGCGCAGCCACCGCATGGACGTGCCGCGCCCGGCGCCGGGCGGCGCCACGCAGTGGGAGCCGAGCGTCCAACTGGTCATGTACGAGGGTGACTACGCGGACATCGGGGCGGAGGCGACGCGCGCCGGACTGGTCCGCAGCGGGCGGGTCGGCGCCGCGCCGGTCCTGCTCGTACCGGCAGCCGAACTCGTGGACCTCGGCTCCGCCTGGCTGGCCCGGCACCGTGATCTGAGCGGATGGCTGGTGGCCCCGAACATGACCGGAGTGACCGAAGCCCCCGCAACGGCTCTGTGAGCGGCGGGGGCTTCTCGGGTTCTGCGACGGTCTCTGCGACGGCTGTCAGGCCACGGCCCACGGGGTCCGGCCACGTGTGCCCCCACCCGACGACGACTGCCGGCCGGCGTCCCAGGAGGGCTGGAGTGCGGCGGAGACGATGCCCCACAGGTGCCCTGCCGTGAGGGTGCGTACAGGAACGACGACCTGACCGGCGAGGCTGACGCAGTACGCGGACTCCAGCGCGCTGACGATGCCGATGAGGGCCATGGAGTCGAGCCCGTACTCCTCCATCGGGACATCGGCGTCGGGCGCCTTGCCCTTGCCCAGGCCGGGAAGGCCCTGCCGGAGAATGGTCTCGAACCTCGCGTTCCACGGTGACTGTGCCATGGGGCGGACTTCCTTCCGGCTGCCGGGACGGTACTGGTGGTGCGCGTGCCTGCCTGCGTGCGCGCGTGCATCACGTTGCCGTGTCCCGCTCGAGCCGCCTTGGACGGGCGCTCGGGCCGGTGTGGAGCGGTGAGTCGTGCTCAGGCGGTGGGCGCGACCGGCCAGCCGATGTCACCCTGCGGGGCGACGGGCCAGCCGATGGTCGGGTCCGCGGTGTCCGTCGTGCCCTGCGGGGCGACGGGCCAGCCGATGTCACCCTGCGGCGCCACGGGCCAGCCGATGCCGTCGGCGGAGAGCTGCGTCGTGCCGGCGGTCCGGGGCCAGCCGATGCCGTCGTCCGCGGCGCTGATTCCGGCGGTGGTGAGAACGGCGGCGACGGCGGCGGTGGCGGTGACGATGATGTTGGCGATGTTCTTCATGGCCGGACTCCTCTGTGACAAGTCGTGTGTTCCGTGTTGGCAACTTCTTGCCTAGAAGATTGGCAACACCGCCTAGGGATTCACTCGGAATTCGCTCGGAAACGAGTAGAGAATCACGGGGGTCTTCCGCACAAGGCATGCCGGGCTCGCAGAACTGACACTTCACCAAGCCTCTGACCAGCGCAGGTGTCACGCCCGGCGAAGATTTGCCAGATATGGCAATGCTTGGCAAATCCTGGAGATCCGAGCCAGAAGGACTGGATATCGAACCCATAGGGATAACCGCGGCGTTGCCGCGACTTGAGTAACGCTGGAGTGGGCGTTGCCAAATCCTCACGACGGCAGGCAACATATTGCCAAGAGGTCAGGCAATTACTTGGCATAGTTCCCCGTCTACGGGGGGAGGCCCGGAAGTGAACGTGCAGACGCCCCACAGCGAACGAAGGGTCCATCTCGACGCGGCCACAGCAGGTCACACACCTGCCGCGGTGCGCGCCGTCGTCACGGAGTCCCTGCACAGGGAGGACGAGTACGGGACGCACGAGCTCGAGGAGTACCTCGAGGACGTCGTGCACACCGAGGTCCACGAACGCCTCGGCGCCCTGCTCTCCGTACCGGCATCCGACACGGCAACGGTCACCGGCGCCGCCGACGCCTTCCGGGACCTGCTCGGCCGGCTGCCCCTCGGCCCCGGCGACCGGATCTGGACGACGCCGTACGAGGACGTCGCCCGCCTCACCGCCCTGTTCGCGCTGCGCGACCGGACCCGCTGCCGCCTCGACGTCGTACCGCTGGACGCGGACGGCGACCTGGACCTGGAGTGGATGTCCGCACACATCGACGACGACGTGGCCCTGGTCAGCGTGCCCCTCGTCCCGGCCGCCTGCGGCATCGTCCACCCGGTCGAGGAGATCGGACGCATCCTCGCCCCCCACCGCTGCCTCTACGCCGTCGACGCCTCGTACGCCATCGGGCAACTGCCCGTGGACGCCGCACGCATCGGCTGCGACCAGCTCACCGCGGACGGCTGGCGCTTCCTGGGCGGACCGCCGTCCGCCGGCTTCACCCACACGACCCCCAGGCTGCGGTCCACGCTCGCCCAAGGTGCCCCCGCCCTTGAGCAGGCACCGCACAGCGCGGCCGTCGCAGGCCTGAACACCGCCCTGATCCTGCACGAGAAGGAGACGGCCGCACCGCGCGAGAACCTCTACCCCTACCTACGCGAGACCGTCGAACGGACACCCGGCACCGCACTCATCGCACCCGGACGCACCCAGTCGGGCATCCTCGCCTTCCACCACACCGAACGGCCCGCCGCACAGCTGCGCCGGGAACTCGCGGCGCGCGGAATCCTCCTGCGCAAGACGGTCGCCCAGGAGATGCCGCTGTACCTGCCCGAACGAGGCATCACCACAGCCCTGCACGCGTCCCTGCACCAGGACAGCACGCCCCAGGACATCACCCGCCTCGGACAGGCCCTGACCGAAATCGCGAACGCCCACCGCTCCACCACAACCCCTCTGCCACGCGCCGTCGGCGACCCGCCCGCCGCCCGCCCCCGCCCGCAACGCGGCACCCGAGGTCACCTGACGCTGCTGTAGGCGCCGGCAGCGCCGGTCGTACGGACGCGGGCTCACCGACCGTCACGGCGTGCCGGAAACAGGCTGGAGAACGCCGCCCGGTTCTGGCAACGTCAGGTCGATGACCTGTGTGTTCTGTAGCTTGATCAGCGAAAACTCGGCTCGGTGAAGGCTGAAGGCGTGAACATTCTCAGTGCGAGCGGCCCCGGTTCAGAGCAGTCGGTGCCCCACCTGCACTTCCATGTGGTTCCCCGATGGACCGATGACGGGTTCTCAACCTGGCCGACGGCGCAGTCCCGACACAAATTTGCCGGCGACCCCGTCGTCCAGCTCGCCAACGCCATGGCAGCCGATCACGCAGCCTGACGGTTCCGCAGAAGTTGTGCGGGTCACCGAGTTTCGCCGGAGCCCTCGGCCACCGCCCCGGCCCAGTCCTCCGAATGCTGATCGATCCGGGCTCAGAAACAACTGCGCACGCACTTGCCGTTGCTTCCCTGGGACAGCCCTTACTTGACCACGGCCACTATCACTGCGATCAACGCGCTGAGAACGGTCAGGGACGTGGCGAACGCCTTGCCGGACCGAGCGAGGGACTCGGGTGCCGGGGCGCCTCCCCAGCGAGCGACGCCGAACGCGATTCCGGCGACAAGGCACGAGAAGATCACGGCCAAGCCGATCACCAAGAGCAGTACCGCCGTGTGGGTGACGCTCACAACAACTCCTTCTTCGAGACCGACTGCTTCGTGCGGTGCGTGTTGCACACGAGCACGAAACGACGATCCACCCCCATGAGGCCTCGCCGAACAGGTTGGATGTTGTCCACGCGACAACGCGGGGTTGTCCGGGGAACAAATTGGCCTGAGAGAGGGTGACGTGGGGACTTTGAAACGGCCCGGCCGGCCGTGGGCGCCCGCACGTGGGTCCTGCAACGAGATCAACGAACTCGTTCACATCCTGCGGGCCTGGCTCGACGCCACCGGCGTGTCCGTGGTTCAGCTGCACACACAACTGGCTTCCGAGCACTTCAGCACCGGTGTGGTTCCGGATCTCCGCAAGCTGCGGGAGCAATTGTCCGGAGTGGCCCTGACATGGGACCTCGTCGAGGCCGTCGCTGATATCTGCTTCCCGGACGAAACGGGGCCACGAGCTGCCGAGCGGCTCAAGCAGCTGCAGCCTCTGTGGAGTGCCGCTCACACCACTCCCACGCCCGTCACCATCAGCGTGAAGCCGGCCGTCTCGGCTCACGAGCTCGTCCAGGCGCAGCAACGCACGATTGCCGCGCTGGAGGATCTCAATCGCGTACGGCAGGCCTTTGAGGTCAGCGAACAGGCCAGACAGCAGGCCCTCCAGGTGGCCACGGTGCTCTTCGCGCTGCTCGGCCAGACCCAGGCCCAAGTCGCGGAACTCACGAGGCGGCTGGATGCGTTGCGCAGCGCGGATGATCCGTTCCTCTCCGATGTGGAGAGGGCAGAACACCGCCTTGAGCGTGCGCTGCGGCAGTCGGACGACCTTCGCTCGCAGCTCGGCCGAGCCGAGGCCGAACGGGACACGGCGCAGCGTGTGGTCGATCACGCTGCCCGTCAGATCAAGGCTCTGGAAGATGAGCTGCGCGATCTGAGGGCTGGCTCAGTGACCGGCGGGCAGCCCCAGGCGGGGACTGCCCTGAGCATTCCGGGCCCGCTGAGCAGCACTGTCGACGACGCCGCGCTTGACCAGGTCGATGCCGCGTTGCAGAAGGCCCGGGACGTCCTCGACCGAGAGCACGAGGCGGTGCAGGACGCTGTCGAGGAGATGGGCTGGGCGGCGTCGCAGAACGAACACGGTGACCGAGTCATTCCCGGGCAGGCTGTGCGACGCGACCCCAGCCACAGCCCGGAGTCCAGGTCGCGCGATGACGAGTTATTCCACACAACCCCGAACAACCCTGTCACCAGCACGGATGGGCCGGGCAGTGAGCTCATGCTGCGACGGGCCGACGACTCGATGCGCTTCGTGGGGGCCGCGACCCGGCGGATCGCCCGCGGGATAGACCTGGACGAGATCGTGCTGGGCCTGTGCCGGGCAAGCGTGCCGACGTTCTCCGACGAGATCCTCGTCTACCTCCGCGACCCGCTGCCGGTCGGCGACGAGCGGCCCGTCAACCCGTTCGTGCTGCGGCTGCGCCGCTCCGACCGGCTGCGGCTGGCCGACGAGGAGACCGAGTGGCTGCGACTGCCCGCGATCGACCCGCAGGCCGATCTGACGCCTGCCGCCGAGCTGTGCGAGGTCCGGGCCGGTGGTGCGCTGGCCGAGGTGCTGCGCGGTGTACGGCCGGTCTTCGGCGACTCCGGAGCAGGCCGGACAGCGCTGCCCGCGCTGCTTGGGGCCGACTACCCTGTGCCCGCCGGGCGCCGGGCGATCCTGGCCCCGCTGCGCGGCCGGCGCCGGGTGATCGGCGCCGCGGTCTTCCTGCGCGGCAGTGAGCGGCCGGGTTTCGATCCGAACGCTCTGCTGGTCACGGCCCAGCTCGTCACGCACACGGCGATCTCACTGGACAAGGCGGTGCTGTACGGGCGCGAGGCCTACATCGCGGGTGAGCTGCAGCGCACCATGCTGCCCGACTCGCTTCCGCAGCCCACCGGGGTCCGGCTCGCCTCCCGCTACCTCCCGGCCGCGGAGACCGCCCGGGTCGGTGGTGACTGGTACGACGCGATCCCGCTGCCCGGCAGCCGGGTCGCCCTGGTCGTGGGTGACGTCATGGGCCACTCCATGACGTCCGCCGCGATCATGGGCCAGCTGCGCACCACCGCGCAGACCCTGGCCGGGCTCGACCTGCCGCCGCAGGAGGTGCTGCGGCGGCTCGACGAGCAGGCGCAGCGGCTCGGCAGCGACCGCATGGCGACCTGCCTCTGCGCGGTGTACGACCCCGTCGCGCACCGCATCACGATCGCCAACGCCGGCCACCCGCCGCCCGTCCTGCTCCACCTCGGCGGCCGCGCTGAGGTGCTGCGGGTGCCGCCCGGCGCCCCGATCGGCGTCGGCGGGGTGGACTTCGAGGCCGTCGAGCTGGACGCACCCGCGGGCGCCACGCTGCTGCTGTACACCGACGGCCTGGTCGAGTCCCGGCTGCGGGACGTCTGGACCGGCATCGAGCAGCTGTGCGAGCGCCTTGCCGCGACCGCCCGGCTGACCGGCCCGGACCACTCGCCGCCGCTGGAGGCCCTCTGCGACGACGTGCTGGACATGCTCGGTCCGGGCGACCGGGACGACGACATCGCCCTGCTCGCCGCCCGGTTCGACGGGATCGCGCCGAGCGACGTCGCGTACTGGTTCCTGGAACCGGAGGACTCCGCCCCGGGCCGCGCCCGCAGGCTCGCCCGCCGGAAGCTGGCCGGCTGGGATCTGGAGCATCTGACGGATTCGGTCGAACTCCTCGTGAGTGAGATCGTGACCAATGCCGTGCGGTATGCGGAGCGGCCGGTGACCCTGCGGCTGCTGCGGACCGACATCCTGCGCTGCGAGGTCGGCGACGACGCCCCGCAACTGCCCTCACGCCGCTGGGCGAGGCAGATGGATGAAGCGGGCCGCGGGCTGTCCGTTGTCGATGCGCTGGCGGTGCGGTGGGACGTAACCAATGTGAACGGTGGAAAGGTGGTGTGGTTCGAGCTGGCCTTTCGGTGACGACCGCGTTCGGCCACAGCGTCGCCGACCTCGCAGGACAACGCGCGGGCATCACCGACTCCGGTCGCCGAGCGGCCCCAGCCAGGAATGCGTTCCGCAGCCTCCCGCGTCACCTCCCCGACCCCTCCGCATAAGGTGTCGCTGATCAGCTCTCCGGCGGTGTGCCGGGACCTGACGGTCGAACACTTGGGGAGGGCGGACTGATGTCCGGGACCAGGAAGCGGAACGCGCGAAGATCCGCCGCAGCGGGCGTGTGCACGGCAGTGGTGGCGGGAATCCTGCTGGCGCCGGGGGCCACCGCCGCGGATAAGGAACCGTCGCCGGTGGGCCGGCTCGCGCAGGCGCAGGGTACGGCAGCCGGCGCGCCCCGGAGCTCCGCTCTCGGCGACGGCGAGCGTGTCACGGTCGTCGACGGCGACGTGCGCATCACCGACAGCGGCGGGCGCGGCGGCAAGAGGTACGCCTTCGGCTCGGCCAACGGCGCGCTCGACGTACAGCCGACGGCACTGCCGAAGCCGGTGAAGCCCACCAGGGTCTCGGTGCCCACGATCAAGGCGGCCGAAGCCGCGGCAGCGGCGGCAGCGGCTTCGTACTCCGTGAAGTTGAACATCACCAACGCCGACGTCGCGTTCAAGCTCTTCTACGTCTGGAACCGTAAGACCTGGACGTCGTACGCCGTCAACAGCGACAGCTTCGGCCCGTCCGCGACCGTCAAGCTGCCCCCCGGCGACTACTTCTCCGTGGCGCTGCACAGTGACTGGCAGCGCCCGTCCTACCTCCTCACCCGCACCTTCAAGGTCGGCACGGCCGCCACCACCGTCTCCTTCGACGAGCGGGCCGCCAAGGAGACCGGGATCCGCGTCGACGACACGACGGCCACCCGTGAGTCCTCCGCCGTATGGATCTCGGTACCCGGGAACCACATCGCCGGCTTCGCGGGGTCGGGTGCGGACAAGGTGTACGTCACTCCGTTCTCACAGCCGGGCGCGGCGCTGAGGATCCACGACGTTCTCAGCCGGAAGGGCACCACGGCGAGCACGCCGAGCCCCATCCGGTACGACCTCGCCCATACGTTCCAGGACACCGTGCCCGCCTCCCCGCTCGCCTCGGTGAAGCGGGCCGCGCTCGCGAAGACGGTCACCCACGTGAACGCTCCGGGCACGCGGACCACCGCGCAGTTGCAGACGGCCCCGAGCTACGAGTTCGAAAGCGGCGTCTATCTCGGCTCGGCCGTGCCGGTGGCCGGTGCGGTCACCGAGTACGTGACGCCCGGCATCTCATTCAGCCGTTCCCTCACCTACGGAACCGGTGACTACAGCCTGCAGCTTCCCGCCCGTTCCCTGCCCGCCGGCTCCGCGCCCGCCGAGACACTCGGTGAGGCGCCGCTGCAGCCGATGCGGCGCGAGGGAGGCGGCTCCCAGCGGCGGGGCGGCACCATCACCCTGTACGAACCGGCCGTCTTCGCCGACGCCGCCGGGCACGCGGGATCGGACCGCCGGGCGGCGAACTCCTACCGCCTGACACGCGACGGCGTGACCTACGCCGAGGCCACCGGCGTGTCGGTCCACAAGCAGCTGTCGGTCAAGGTGCCGGACAGCTCCGGGACGTACACCCTGGACCAGACGGTCACCCACCGCGTGCCCGACCGGCGGCTGTCCACGAAGGTGCGCAACGAATGGACCTTCACTTCCGGCTACGTGCCGTTGACGACCGAACTGCCGCTGGTCGACACCCAGGTGAAGCTCACCGGCATCAACGCCTCGAACCGTGCCACCGCCACCACCCCGGTCACCGTGACCGCCACGGCCTCCGGCCGCGGCTCCTCCGTCGCGGCGAACGTCACCGGCATCGAGTACTCCGTCAACGACGGCTCCACATGGACCGCCCTGCCGCTCACCGGCAACACGGCCTCCCTGACGGTCCCGGCCGGCGCGGCCTACGTCTCGCTGCGCGTGAGCGCCACCGACGACCAGGGCGGCACCCTGCGCCGCACCGTCCAGCGCGCCTTCGCAGGACCGGGCACACAGGGCGACGAGACGACCGGCACCACCCGGATCTCCCACGTCGTCGTCAACGGCGGCAAGGCGGTCGAACTGTCCGACCAGCCGCAGCAGGACTTCAAGGCGACGTTCACCGCCACGGACCCGGCAGGCATCGCGGGCGGTGACATGTACCTCTACCACGGCTCGTACGACGCCCCGGACGGCGTCCTCTACGGCTCCTGGCCCGCGACCTGCACGAAGGTCAACGCGACCACCGCCACGTGCGAGGCCCAGTTCGCGTACATCTCACCGCGCTGGACCCTCGGCCTCAACACACTGGCGGGCACCTGGAAACTCGCCGCATGGGCGGAGTCGGCGAACGGCACGGGCCTCAGCGATCTGCACGCCGCCGCGACGGTACGCATCCAGCGCGACGCGAACCAGACGGTCAACGCCTCACCCGAACCCGTGGCCAAGGGCAAGACGATCACCGTCACGGGCAAGCTCGCTCGGGCCAACTGGGAGACCGGCGGCTACCACGGGTACACCGCCCAGCCGGTGAGGCTCCAGTTCCGCAAGAGCGGGACGACGACGTACACCACGGTGAAGACGGTGAAGACGGACAGCACCGGCAACCTCAAGACCACGGTGAAGGCCTCGGTCGACGGGTACTGGCGCTACTCCTTCGCGGGCACCGCGACGACCCCGCCGGCCACGGCGACGGGCGACTACGTGGACGTCCGCTGACCGAAGCACGACAGACGAATGACCGAAGCACCACAGGCGAAGTGAAGGCCCTGACCACCGGTCGGGGCCTTCCGCACAGGCGCCGCCTACGACCCAATTCAAGTCAAGAACCTGGCCGCCGACTGGTGCCGCCGGGGCGCGACGGTGAGGTTCGCGTCGGCAACCACATCCCCGGCCACATCGCCGCATCCGAGGGCACCAGCGCCGAGGGCCTCCCCTGGCTCGCGGACCGCTTCGCGGGCAGGACCGCACCGAGCACCTGCTGACCTCGCTGATCCTCTGATGCAGCCGCGCGCTACTCCGGTGTCCCAGGACTGTCGGCGTGGGCACGGGAAACAGCCGCTTCCTCGTCCGCGTCCGCTCGGGCGTACGCGGAGGCCGACTGCTCCCACGCCTCACGTACCTGGGACAGATCGGCGCCCGCGGCCCTCAGGGTCGTGGCCAGCTCGCCCCATGCCTCACCGGTACGGAACCAGTCCTCTGTCGCGGCCATGAGCTCAACGGCCCGCCGGCCCGCTGGGATGGCCCTGTCGAAGTCGTTCAGGCCGCGATAAGCCGTACCGAGATTGTTCAGGGAAATGGCTTCGCCACGAGTGTCGCCGGTCTGCCGGCAATGCTCGAGATCCGCCTGGTGGGCGTGGAGGGCTTCGTCGAAGCGCTCCAGTGCCTGGAGTGCGATGCCGAGGTTGTTCCAGGCGGAGGCTTCGCCGTGGGTGTCGCCGCTCTGGTGGTGCAGGATGCGGGCGGTCTCGTGGGCCTGAAGCGCTTCGTCGAAGCGCCGCAGGTTCTTGAGAGCGATGCCGAGGTTGTTCCAGGCGGAGGCTTCGCCGTGGGTGTTGCCGGTCTGGTGGTGCAGGGTGCGGGCGGTCTCGTGGGCCTGGAGTGCTTCGTCGAAGCGCCGCAGTTCCTGGAGCGAGACGCCGAGGTTGTTCCAGGCGGAGGCTTCGCCGTCGGTGTTGCCGGTCTGGTGGTGCAGGGTGCGGGCGGTCTCGTGGGCTTCGCGGGCTTCGTCGAAACGGCGCAGGTTCTTGAGCGCGATGCCGAGGTTGTTCCAGGCGGAAGGTGTGTTGTCGCTGTCTTCCAGCGCTTCGCAGGCGTCGAGGGTGAGCGAGGAAGCCATCAGGAGGTCCTGATGGCGTCGCCGCCACCCCAGGTAGCGGACGACCGCGAACCCCAGGTCGATGCTCGCCTGGGTCGCGGCGTTGGCGTGGGCGGCGGCGAGGAGATTCTCGCGTTCGGCGTCGAACCAGGACAACGCCTGGTTCCGATCAGCGAACTGAGGAGCCCGGGCCCGGCCCGGGAGCTGGAAAAGGGTGTCAGCGGCCTCGGCCTGGCGAACGTAGTGATCGATGAGCCGGTCACGCGCCTGGTCGTATCGCCGCCGGGGCACGCGACCGCGGGCCATGACGGTCTGCGCCTGTTCCTGGGCGTACGCGCGCAGCAGGTCGTGCATCTGCCAGCGGCCGCGGATGGCGGGGTTGCGCTCGATGAGGTGGCTGGCCGCGAGGCGCCCCAGGAGACGTTCGGTGGCCGGCTGCGGCTGGTCGGCGAGGACGCCGGCGGCGGAGGTGGAGATGTCGGGCCCCGGGTTGAGGGACAGGAGACGGAACAGGTCCTGCTCCTGCGGGGCGAGGCGGTTGAGGGACTGGTCGAACGTGGTCCGCAGACTGCGTTCCCCATCGTTCAGCCCGTCCAGTACGTCTCCGACCTGGCTGAGGGCTTCGGCGCGCTCGGAGAGCGGCTGGCCGGGATCCTGGGCCAGGAGTGCCGCGGTGATCTGCAGGGCCAGGGGCAGATACCCGCACGCCAGCACCACCCGCTCGGCTGCCTCCTGCTCCTCCTCGACCCGCACGTCGTCGGGGTCGTTGCTCTTCAGTGACGCCTTCAGCAACGCGACGGCGTCCTCGGGCTGGAGACGGTTGACGGTCCGCATCCTGCCGACCCCGGAAAGGCTGTGCCGGGAGGTGACGATCATCCCGTGATGCCCGGGCGGCAACAACGGCTGGACCTGACCGACCGAGGACGCGTTGTCGGCGACCACGAGCAACCGTTCGCCTGCCGTCTGGCGTGCGTTGAGCTGGGAGCGGTACAACGCCTCCCGGCCCGCTCCCGGCGGCGGAAGATGCTCCGGCCGCACACCGAGGGAGCGCAGCAACGCCTCCAGGGCGTCCTCGGCCTGCGCCGGGTGAGGGTCGTAACCGCGCAGGTCGACGAGGAGGACGCCGGTGTACCAGCCCTGCTTCTGCGCGACATGGCCGGCAGCGTAGGCGAGGGTGGTCTTCCCGACCCCGCCCCAGCCCGACAGGACGGCGACCGCGCGCCCGCTGCCGTGATGACCGGGGTCCAGCACGCCCAGGATGAACGCGATGTCGTCCTCACGCCCGACGAAACCTGCGGGCGGCTGCGGCAACGCGTCCAAAGCGGTGGGGACGGGCGCGTACTGCTGCACGTACGTCTTCACGGCCATGGTGCCGTGCCCCAGCACCTGGCTGTCCGTGAACTCGGCACCACGGAAGTCGTTCCCCGCCGAGTGACCGGCCGCGATACCGGCCGAGTGACCGGCCGCGATACCGGCCCGCGCGTGGCCGCCCTTCTGGGTCTTCCCGCCCTTTCTGCCGTTGCCCTTGCCCTTGGTGCTGCGCTTGGCGCTGCTCTTGCCCCCCACGACGCCGTCCTACTTGTCGTAGTTGTTCGTCACCGTCATGTTCCCGCTGCCGAGTACCTGACTGTTGGTGAACGTGGCACTGCTGAAGTCGTTGTGCACGGTCTGTGCCGGCCCGGCGGCATCAGCCTGCGCGACCAAGGCCTGCAACTCGGCCACCACCAGCTGCCGTTCGGCCTCCGGTAGTTCCTCCAGCAGCGTCTCGAGGCGGGTCTGCCACCGGGAGACCTGCGCGATCTGCACCCGCTGCGCCTCCTCACCGTCCCCCGCGGCCTCCAGCACCGCCAGGGTCTGGTCCAGACGCTCCAGCTCCACCTGCTCGCGCCCGGCCTCCCCGCGGCCGAAGAGCCGGGCGACCGCGCCACGGACCCCGTTCCACGCGTCCGTCCCCGCAGCCTGCACGATTGCTCCGCCTCCGGCAGCAGCTGCGGCGACGAGCCCCTCGACCAACATGGCATTCCCCCAGATCCGCCGGACAAAGACCATCAGCCTAGTTCGACCGCACCGCCGCCAAGTGCCGATTCACGACAACGATGCCCGCGCTCCGCCCACTTCACATCTGCCACCGAGCCGGCGGTCCGGTGAAAGGGACTGGCGTGCGGGGTACGTGTCAGGCCGGTGGCAGGTACCGCTGCCGGCCGTTCCGGTCGGTCACCGCTCTGAACCCGGCGGCCGTCAGCCGGGCGGCGAGCTTGGCTGAGGTCGATCGTGATACGGGTCTTGAGCAGCTGGAACGCCTTGGGCACGAAGGGCGGCAGAGCACCCCCGCCGGCGGCGTCGGGGTACTGCGCCCAGTTCTGCGCGGCCCGTGCGCGGGCCTGCGGACGAGTGTCGATCACGAGCGACATGACGTACCCGTCGCCCCGTCGTACGTTCGCGTACTGGTACCCGAACTGTTCGGCGACGGCCGCGAGTCCGGCGATCCTGTCTATGGACGACATACCGCTGCTGACCTGCACGGGCTCGCCGGTCTGCATGTCCCGCAGCATCGTGCGTACATCCCGTTTACTCACAGGCCCCCCTGTCACTGACAACGTTGGCAGCCTTCCACGCCGGCAGGTCCGGACGGAATACGGACCGCAATGGCTTGACTCGGTCTTGACAGTCGCAACCCGAGGCCACACCACGGTGTCCACGCTCGCCCTGCTCGCCCTGCTCGCCCTCGGCCGTTGAGGTGCCGCAGCCCACCCCTCCGGAAGACGCGCTACAACCCTGGACCCTGGCCGTCATGCCGGCGTTGACCGTGGCGTGGGGAGTGCGTCGGTGCCGCGTCTCGCGAAGGTGCGCCGTTGATCTGCCGCCGCAGCCCGCCCGGTACGGACGTCGGTGCCCGCGTCGGCGTACCTTCCGCAGACACTTCCCCGACCTGGCCAAGGAAGTCTCCGCCGCCCGCGGCAGGCAGTCACCCCACCCCGCGGCCGAGATGCGGCCCAGCCCCTACGAGGTCCTCGCCGCCCGAAACGCCAAACTCCGCCGCTCCAACAGGTCGTTGACCGAGAACCTCCAGTTCGCAGCCGCCCAGATCCAGCGCCTGGCAGTCGACAACGCCTGCCTGCGCGAGGCGCTGGAAGCCAGCAGCAATGTCACTCACATCGACCAACCCAGCAGGGGACGCAGGTCTTGATCCTCCCGGCACCACCATGGTCACCGTCTGTCGGCGGACACGGTGAAAGTGCCCAGCTGAGTACGTATGAACGTGCTCGGGACCAGGCGACTCAACGGAAGGCGGCGGCATTCTCCGAAACCCACTGGTGGAATGGCCTGGCCGGGGAACCGGTGACCTGCGAAACCGTGTCGCGCACCTTCAGCAGCTCGTCGTTGACGTCCCCGCCCGTCACGTCGAGCACCGCATCCGCGGCCTCGTCCCCCAAGAACGCAGCCATCTGACGGTGGGCCTCCTCCCGGCTGATCTCGGCGAAAGGCACCTCCCGCTCCAGTGCTACCGCGATGGCCTCCACCTGCTGCCGGGCCGTCACCCGCTCCGGACCGGTCAGGGCATACGTCCGGCCTTGGTGACCGGACTCGGTAAACGCCACCCGCGCCACCGACGCAATGTCCGCGGGGTGGATCGTGGGGAGCCCGATGCCCGCATACGGCACCCGGACCGTTTGGTGCCCGCGGATTGACGCCGCCCACCACAGGGCGTTCGAGGCGAACTGCGTCGGCCGCAGAATCGTCCAGGCCATGCCGCTGCCCTTGAGTAGCCGCTCGACAGCCAGGTTCTCGCCGGCGGGGCCGAGATGCGGATGGGTCTGGACAGTAATGGACGACACAAGCACCACGTGCTCCACACCTGCCTGCCGGGCGGCGTCGAGGATGTCAGCATCTGAGCCAATACGCGACACGAGAAACAGCGAGCGCACCCCCTCCAGCGCAGGCTTCAGCGAAGCCGCTTCGGCGAAGTCACCCTCAACGGCCGCGACCCCCTCGGGGAATGAGGCCCGTGCAGCGTCACGAGTGAGACCCCGCAGTGGCCCGGCACCGCACTCGTGCAGCTCCTTCAGCAGAGCACTTCCTATGTTCCCGGTGGCTCCCGTCACGAGAATCATCAGCGTCTTCTCCCGTCGTCAGGTGATCAACTGGAGGACACGCTAGAAGCTCAATCGCACTTCAGGTCAAGGGGACCCCTGACAGGTTCCTGCTGCTGAGCACTTCACCGAGTACGCCGACACCTCCAGCCTCGGAGTGGTCAATGGTCAGTCCAGAACTACCGCCACAACCTCGCGCTGGATGTGTTCACCCACTCGCTCTGCGCTTTCCTGCTCACGCTGGTGTCGGACACCGCGGTGGACGCGGCGATGCTGCTGCGGGACGTGATGCTGCCGCTGCCGATGCGTCCGGAGTGGGGGCCGGAGATGGAGTGGCCTTACCCGGGCTGCCGTCCGCGCTGGTGGCCGAGTTCGCCGGCTATCCGGTGGCCGGGCTGCCGTTCTTCAGCCCGGAGACAGTCACCACCGACCACGGGTCGGTCTACCGCAATCACCACCTGGTTGAGGTCGAGCGGAAGCTGGGCTGCAACGTCCATCCGGCTCGGGCCCTGCGGCCTCCGGACAAGCATGCCGTCGAGCGGGCCTTCGGCGCGATCAGGACGCTGCTGTTCGAGCACCTGCCCGGCTGCACCGGCGTCGACGCCGCCGACCGCGGGGCCGCCCCCGAGGGCGAGGAGGTGCTGACGCCGGAGGAGATGGAACACCTCGTCGCCACCTGGATCGTGGGCATCTGGCAGCGGAGGCACCTGGGCGAGTACGCCTCGGCCTGGGACGTCGGCGGCAGCCACAGCCCCAACACCTTGTTCGCGGCCTCCTTCGAGCAGACCGGCCTGGGGCTGAGGCTGCCGCAGCCGGACCTTTACTACGAGCTGCTGCCGTCCCATCCCATCTCCGTGCTGCGGGAGCGCGGAGTGAAGATCAGGGGCCTTTGGTATTACGGCGACGCGCTTGAGCCCTACCTGAACGAGCGCTCGGCCCGGGGCGGGAAGTTCAAGGGCCGCTGGTGCGTCCACCGCGAACCGCGCGACCGCCGCACCGTGTTCTTCCAGGACCCCCTCACCCACGACTGGCACGAACTGCGCTGGACCGGACTGCCCCGGTCGGCACGGTTCCCGCGTTCGGCGACCGGCGGGTCTCGGAACTGCTGGCCGCGGCACGCGAGGCAGACCTGCGGCCCCGCACGGATGCCGAACTGCTGCCCCTGCTGCTGGAGATCCTCTCCGCCCGGGTCCCGGTCAGCAGCTGGAAGACGGCCACCACCCGCGCCGAGCGCATCAACCACGCCCGGGACGAGACCCAGGCCCGGGCCGCAGCCGAGGACCGTGCAGTTGCCCCGGCCTCTGTCTCGCCGGTGACCCCCATGCCGCAGCGCGTCGAGCAAGCCGCCTCCGGCCACCGCGAAGAGCTCTGCCCGTGGCGCAGCTCTTGCCGGTGTGGGGCAGCGATTGGGTCAGCGCGTGGTTCTGGACCCGGATCCGGTCGGCGGTGTGGACGAGGGCGAGGTCGGCCTGGTGATCGGTGTCGCGCCGGCCGACGACGGGGTCATGCGGGGCGGGAGTCCGCTGTCGGGCAGGCAGATCGGGCACGGCTCGACGTCCCGCTCGTCCAGGGCGATGACCGCGTCCTCGCGGCTGATGCGGAGCGGACGGCTACGGCGTCGATGCTCATCGTGTCCATCAGGTCACCCCGGTCTCTGGATCATCATGTCCGGTTCTGTCCGTCCGGGGCTTGCGCCCGGCCTGCGGCTTGATAACCCGGCTCGCTCCTGCCTTCCACCTCCGTTCGAGGTTGATTACCTCACTGCCGAGCCCGCCAAAATCTGTGGTGGCTGGAGTAGACATTGGGTGGTGGTGTGGTTATGGTTTCTCTCGTAGCCGAGATCAGCAGGGCCCGGCAGGAACGAACTGCCAGGCAGTAGTACCCGTAGTTGTAGTTCGCAGTGCGGTGCGGTGGTGGAGTTCCGGAGCCAGGGTTGTTGCGGGAAGGCGACGGGACTGACGACCGGACCGGGTGGCCCGCAGCTGTCAGGGGCCGCCGTGAGCAGTACCGCAGTATCCGCAAGTAGCAGTACCCGTAAGTGCAGTTCGCAGTACCCCAGCAGTGAAGTAAACGAGCAGTTCCTCGGTGAAGGCGTCGGCTGCGGGCGCGCGTGCCGGGAAGTTCGGCAGTGGGGTTCCAAGCCAGAGAAGACGCAGGACGGGCGACGGGGCTGGCTGCCGAAGAGTGGCGCTTTCGCAGGCCACTGAGCAGTACGCATCACCAGCAGTACGCAACAGAGCAGTACCAGCAGTACGTAAGTGAGTGATCCCAGAGGGAAGAACGGAGGAGTTGACCGCCATCAGGATCGCCCGGGCGGAATCACTGGGCCCGGGTACCGCAGGACATCGTGAGTGAGGTGGTCTCCGGTCAAGCAACCGCGATCCCCGCAACCCCAGGACCTCTTCCTGGTGGCCATGCGGAAACACAGAGCCGGCGTAGCCGATCAAGGCCGGCTGATGGTGTAGCAGTTCCTTCGGGGCTCGGGTGCCACATGGCACCCGAGCCCCTCCAACGCGTTCCATGAGAGGTGCAAGTGACAGCAGACGACTCGTTCGGCCGTCTCGACGACGACGACTACCCCGCCTACACCATGGGCCGGGCCGCCGAGATGCTCGGCACCACCCAGGGCTTCCTCCGCGCCATCGGCGAGGCCCGCCTGATCACCCCGCTGCGCTCCGCGGGCGGCCACCGCCGCTACTCCCGCTACCAGCTGCGCATCGCCGCGCGCGCCCGGGAGCTCGTCGACCAGGGCACGGCCATCGAATCCGCCTGCCGCATCGTCATCCTCGAAGACCAGCTTGAGGAAGCCCAGCGGATCAACGCCGAATACCGCCGCGGTACCTCGAAGCCGTAGGCGCCGGCAGTGGCCTGAGAACCGTGGCCCCCGGCCCCCGTCGGCGGGACCGGCTGTGCGGCGACCACCCGCAGCCTTGTGGCCGCCAGCCTCCAGCCCGCCTGACCCACGCACAGACAGTGCGCCGACAGCAGGAGACCCCGGGTGACAGCGCCCGGGGTCTCTCTGCGACATGACGTGACGTCTGTCCTGCCGGTTCAACGACCGGCCGCGGCTGGTGTCACGTCCACTTCACCCCGAGCTCCGCGAGGGCGTGGTGTTGTTCGGGGGGTGAGGCGGTCGCGGCGGCTCTTGGTGTTGCTGAGGAACACTCCGAGTTTCACGAGGTGTTCCTGGCCGTCGATGTCGATTGGTTCTTCGTGTTTCTGGGGACCGGTCGGTCGCCCTCCCGTTCCACCCACTGCGCGAGCGCGGTGACTCCCCGCCGGAACGGTGCCGGCAGTCCGCCTGCCGCTGCACCCTTGGCCGCGCGCGCCGCCGGCACGGCGGCGATCTCGTCGGGTGTCACACCGAGCCCGCTGAGCCGTTCCTGCTGCTCATCGCTGAGCTGCGCCCAGGTGTGTGCCCGTCGTTGCTGTGCGAGCCATTTGCCGAGGTCGTCTCCGTTGAAGAGGATGCCGGGTTGGATGTCGGGGAGGGTTTTGCCGGTCTCGGTGTCGGTGAGGTCGGCGAGGATCCGGTAGTGGCGTTGCCAGTCGAGCGGCCACACGCAGTTCCAGTCCTCATCGATGGCGGTCAGCTGCTCGGCCCGTTCCCCGGCACGCTTCTGGTCTTTGCCGAGGCCGTCCGTCCGCCGCAGGTTCGCCATGAGCTGCCCGATCGCCACCAGGCCCTCGGCCTCGCTCTCACCCCACACGGCGTCCTGCCGGGGCGCCAGATGCCCCTGGCGGCGGCGGAAGGACAGCAGTGCGGCGAACTTCGTCTCCCACGCCTCGTCTCCCGGCTCCCACACCATCCCCTCCCGGTCGAGGAGGGTTTTGCGATGGGAGTCGAGCTCACCGGCCCGCTGGACCCGCCGTTGCTGGTGCACCCACTGGCCGAGGGGAAACCGCACCACGCCGACGTCGGTTTCGGTGTCGTACGGCACCGCGAACAGTCCCGTGACCTCGTGGTGCTCGCGCCAGCGTCGTAGTGCTTGGTAGCCGTCGAGCCAGACCAGCGACTCGGGCCGGTAGACCCGGGTCCGCAGGAACGCCGCGATGGTCGCGGGATCACGCGGTGTCGAGAAGTGCAGCAACGCCGACTCCACCACCGCCTTCGTACCGCCCTCCTCGCCCTCACCCTCACCCTCACCCTCACCCTCACCCCCGCCCTCGCCGTCGGGACCGGCGTGGATGATCCGCCCGTCCTCATCCCGCTCCACGTGCACCGCCCGCTCCCTGCTGCTCCGTGACAGGGCGCGGGAGGCGAGCTGCTCGACCAGGCGCTCATCATGAGACCGAAGGCCCTGGAGCAGAGCGACCAGGGGCGCGTACGACGCTGAGGCGATCATGTCCGCTTTTAGGTCGAGTGACCTATAGTCGTATTCATGAACATTGATCAGCTGGTGCACGACCCCGAGGGCCCGGTTCTGCTCGTCGGTGGATACGGGACGGTGGGCGCGGAACTGGCGAGGGCGGCGCGGGGGCGGTGGCCGCTGCTGTTCGCGGGGCGATCGCCCGGGAAAGCGGCGGAGCTGTGCCGCGAGGTCTCCGCCGAGGCCCTCCGGTGGGACCTGTCCGCCCCCGAGCCGTTCCACGCCTCCGTTCGAGCCGTGGTGAGCCTGGTGAACGATCCGGACGACCGGGTGCTGCGGGCGGCCCTGGGCGGCGGAATCCCGTATGTGGACGTGACGCGCTGGACGGCCAGGATGCAGCGCGCGGTAGCCCTGGTGTCGCTGGGCTCGCCCACGGCGCCGACGCTGCTCTCCTCCGGGTGGATGGGCGGGGTGGTTCCGCTGGTGGCCGCCGCCCTCGCGGAGCGGCTGGGCGGCGTGGAGAGCGTCGACACCGCGATCCGCTACGACCTCGCCGACCGGGCGGGGGTGGACTCGGTGGAGTTCATGGACCGGCTCGGGGTCGACTTCGAGGTGCTCGAAGAGGGCCGGGGCAAGGTGGTGAGCCCGCTCACCAGCGCCCGTACGCTCGCCATCGGCCAGGACCGCACCAGGGTCGCCAGGATCGACACCCCCGAGCAGTTCACCCTGCCCCTGACCCTGGGAGCCCGTACCGTCACCACTCGTATCGGCTTCAGCAGCAACTCCTCCACGTCCACCCTGATTGCCCTCGGCAGGACCGGATTCTTCCGGCACGCCCGGGGCGACTGCTGGCGGCCCGTGCGCCGCCGCCTCCTCTACTCGCCCGGCGAGGGCGGCACGGCGGCCGTCCGTATCGAGGTGCGCGGGCCGGGGGGCTCCCTGACCGCCACCGTGACCGACCCGCGCGGCCAGGCGCACATGACCGCCGCCGGCGGGCTCCTCGGCCTGCGACGCGTACTCGGTGACGACGGCGCACCGGCGGCGCGGGCCGGGCTCGCCTTCCCCGAGTCGCATCCGCTGCCGACCACGGTTCTGCCGGCCCTGGAAGCGGCGGGCGTCCTGATCGACGTCGTGCCGTCTTCTTCTGCGTCTTCCGCGCCTTCTTCCGTGGCGGCCGCGTGACCACCGCCAAAGGCGCCGCGCGCCGGGCCGCCCTCCTCGACGCCGCAGAGGCCACCCTCGTCGACGGCGGGTACACGGCCCTCTCTCTCCGCGCCGTCGCGGACACAGCGGGCATCCGACTCGGCCACCTCCAGCACTACTTCCCCTCCCGGGACAGCCTGGTCGCCGAACTCCTCGCCCGCATCCTCCAACGCTCCCTCGACCGGGTCACCGAGGTGGTCCCGGACGGCAGGCCGGACGAAGTGATCGGCCTGCTGCTCGCTCAGCAGTCCGACACCCAGCTGGTCCGCGTCTTCGTTGAACTGTGGGCCCTCGCGGCGCGTGACGAGGCCGTCGCCGTCGCGGTCCGCGCCTTCTACCGCCAGTACGCGGATCTGCTCGCCGACCGCATCCGCACCCACGCACCCGGCGTACCACAGGAGGAACACCGCGCCCGCGCCGAGGTGTTCATCGCCCTGCTCGAGGGCAGCACTCTGATGCGCTCCGGAGTGGCGGGCACGCCGTCCACCGCCACGGACGCACTGATCTCCCGTACCGCCCTCGGGATTCTCACCGGGGGTGGGTCCGCCTCCGAACTCTCCGGCCCGGCGAGGCCCGCGGCCGACCCCGAAGTACGCGCCTGAACGTCGACCAGGCCCTGGTCATCGTGCTGTCCGGCCATGCCGAGGGCGATGTGGTCCGGTACTCGGAGGTCTTCCCCGGCGCTGCGCTCACACGGTCTGAGCACCGAAGCGCACCGAGCGGACCGTCGGCAGAGCCGGTACGAGCACGCGTGGGAGATCCGCGACGCCTACGGGTACCGGAGTTCCCTGCGACCGAGGACGAGGTACGGGCGTTCGTGGCGCCGCAGGTGTTTGGGGAGCTGGGCCAGGGCGAGCCCCGTGGTGGTGATGTGATCGCTCGCGGTGTTGGAGCCCGCGTTGCCGGGCCGCAGCAGCGCGGCCACCGGCTCTCCGGACCCGACCTGGCCGTGGTCGACGAACGCGACGAGCGGATGATGGCCGAAGGTCTTCATTCAGGTCGCGGTGGCGTCCTGCTTCTCGGAGTGCGCAAGGACGAGCACGCCGTCGATGCCCACGGTCAACGAGCCGTCGGCGGCAGGACCGTTCGTGATGATCTGCGGGTTTTTGTTGGTGGTGGTTCGGGATGGTGGTGTCAGTGTGGTAGCTGCAGGTTTCTGTTGTTCAGGCTGTTGTGGTCGGGGTTTTGAGTGGTGACATGGATGCTGATGTGGTGCTGGTGTTTTTGGTGATGTTGCTGGTCAGTTGGTTGCTCGTTGGTAGAACGTGGTGGTGTCGTCGCTGTTCAGGGTTGTGGTGGGGGATGGGCGTAATTGGTCTTGCTTCTACGGTGCGGGTTTCAGGTGGTAGTGGATTCCTGTTGCGGTGCGGGTGAGTTGTTCGCCGTTCTGTGCGGTGATGAGGGGGGAGAGTGGGCTGTCTGGGGCGCGGTCCTTGAGTTGTCCGTGGACGCTGGCTGAGTGGATGGCCTCCTGGTATCCGGCTGATGGATATCGGCATACAGAGATGACAGGGGACATCGTCATCAGCTACACGGGATCCTGCCCCCACTGATATCGCTGCCGGCGCCGTTTGTGCCCGCCCAGCAGAGTGGCGACAGCGGTGTGGAGGGGATGAGCGCGCCCAGGGCGTTCGCGAACGTGGAGCATGCGCGGGTGGCGGGCGAAGAACTGGGCGAGGGCGATGGCCTTGGGATAGGTGATCGCTTCTCGGGCGAGGGCGTGGAGCCGACTGCGCAGATTGATTGAGCGTTACGCAGTTTCACTGGTCCACGACACCAGCGATGCGGGGCCACCCCGGGGCACACCCCACAACTGCCATCACTACATGCTGCATCAAAATGATGTAGCAACTGAACCAACCACACCACCCTCCCCGTAGCCAGCCAACCCGCGAAGCGGGTTTTTGGTCCCTGCAGGCGAAGCCGGAAGGGGCCCTGGGGATGGAGCGAAGCGGAATCCCCTTCTGGTGCCCCGCCAAAGGCGGGGCACCAGAACCCCCCTGACACAGCAACACCAAGGTCCCCGCGAAGCGGGGACCCATCCACCGGCGCCTGAAGCGAAGCGGAAGGCGCCAGCCCGTGCGAAGCACGGGCACGGAGAGCGAAGCGAACCGCACCAGCCCC